>JBBDJK010000065.1:0-33569 GCA_040879905.1 Balneolaceae bacterium
GTAATGAGTTCTGAAAAATATTGCCTTCTGCCTTCTGCCTTCTGCCTTCTGCCTTCTGCCTTCTGCCTTTTGCCTTTTAACTGTTATATCTTTCTGATCAGATTCAATTTCACTATGTTTGTACATTCCCTTAATCCAGACCGTAATATGAAAAACTTCTTCCACCTTTTTTTAATCACGATTTTATTTTTAATCCCAACTGCTCTATTCGCTCAAACCAATGCAAATAGCGGAATATCATCAGGCCCGGCTTATCAGCCTTTTTTAAAAGATCTTGCCGAAAGTGTATCTGCCGATCGACTTGAACAGGATATCCGAATACTGGCCGGATTTGATAACCGGCACACCATGTCGGATACCACATCCGATACCCATGGGATCGGTGCTGCGCGCAGATGGATAAGAGAGGAGTTTGAAAAAATTTCTGCAGATTGTGGTGGTTGTCTCGACGTTTATTATGTAAGCGGAATGGTTGGGGGTGAAAACCGAATTCCCGATCCGGTTAATATTGTAAATGTGGTTGCCGTGCAGCGTGGCAGCACAGATCCCACTCGTGTTGTGATGATGACCGGTGATATTGATTCCCGCGCATCGGATGTAATGGATGCCATTTCGGATTCTCCGGGGGCAAACGACAACGCATCCGGAATGGCCGGTACAATTGAGGCCGCTCGTGTATTATCAAAACATGAATTTTCAGGTACAATTGTCTATGCGGGCCTTTCGGGTGAGGAACAGGGGCTTTTTGGCGGACAAATACTGGCCGATTACGCTATTGAACACGGATGGCGGATCAAAGCCGTTCTGAATAACGATATGATCGGGAATATTGAAGGAATTAACGGAATTGTAAATAACACAACTGCCCGTGTTTTTTCGGAGGGTACTCGTGCCGTGGAAACCGAAAGAGAAGCCCGGATCAGGCGCTTTACCGGAGGTGAAGTGGATTCACCTTCCCGAAACCTCGCACGATATATACACACCATGGGGCATCACTATATCGATAATCTGGATGTGATGATGATCTATCGACTGGACCGGTTCGGCCGTGGTGGCCACCATCGACCTTTTAACGATGTTGGATTCCCGGCTGTGAGAATCATGGAAACCAACGAGCATTATGACCGTCAGCATCAGGATATCCGGGTTGAAAATGGAATTGAATATGGTGATGTAATAGAAGGAGTTGATTTTGACTATGCAACTAAACTTACCGCCCTTAATGTGGTTACTTTGGCGGGTATGGCCAAAGCACCAAATCCACCGGTGAATGTTGGAATCAACGGAGCCGTTCAGCCCAGTACTACGCTCAGTTGGGATGCACTTGATACGAAGCAAAACCCACATCTTGAAGGGTATAAGGTTTATTGGCGACTTACGACCTCTCCTGTCTGGACAGATGCGCGTCCTGCCGGCAACGGCACAGAATTTACACTCGAGAATATCGTGATCGATAACTACTATTTCGGTGTGGCAAGTGTATCTGAAGACGGATATGAAAGCCCGGTTGTGTTTCCCGGCCCTAACGGTTCATTTGGGGAGTAATTTAATGAACGTGAGTTAGTTATCCGGTCATCGATCAACTCGATTCTGGTTTATTGATCCGAATCAGGTAAATCCGGTAAATGAACAGCACTCGACCTCAAATGCAGATCCCGTTGTGGGAAAGGAATCTCAATCTTGTGCTCCTTAAATTTTCTGACAATTGCCTGATTGATTTCATTTCTGAGGATATACCTCTCTTTTACATTGGGGATCCAGACTCTTAACTGCATATCCCACGCAGAATCACCGAAATTGGTCAGATGAACCTGATGTTCAGGATACTTCATCACTTCCGGATGCTCCTTTGCAACTTCATTCAGCGCTTTTAAAACCGTATCCAAATCTGAAGAATATGATACACCAACCTCTATATCCAACCTGAAAGTTGTGTCACCATGAGAAAAATTGACCACATCATTCTCCACAAACTCCGTGTTGGGTACAATAATTGAGATATTGTTCAACGTACGAATCATCGTTGACCGAATACTGATTTCCGTTACATCTCCCTCCTTATCCCCCACCTGAACCCGATCCCCCACACTAATCGGACGTTCAAACATGATGATCAGGCCTGATATAAAATTGGCTGTGATACTTTGAAGACCAAAACCGATACCAACAGAGAGCAGACCAAAAACAACTGCCAGGCTGGTCAGATTTATTTCCAAAAACTGAAAGGAGATCAATACACCAATGATAACGATGATGTATTGAGCCACTCGTGCAAGTGTAAATCGAAGGCCATGGTCAATATCAAACCTCTTCAAAAATTTGTTCTGAAGTAACCTCCTGATAATCGAGCCGAGGACTAAAAACCCGATTAAAAAAAACAAAAAGATTAAAATATTCCCAACGGTTATAGGATCACTCTGAAGGGTAAAAAGTTTAATATCCAGTAACTGTTTGAACTTATCAGTGATGTTTTCAAATTCCATAAATATATACTATTCCTTAAATCAGTGTGCTCACCTGATTCGTATTCGCTGTTCGCTATACAATCCAATGATAATTAAACACTCAAACGTTCGATTCGAATCAACCATTAAACGCTCAGGCAGTTCGAATGTTACTTCTTAAGTTAATCAATATGAATACAGAACGCATTGACTCTTTAAGTGAACAAATCAGGACAATACATCTCTGATCTCATCTACTTTTTCAAAAACTGATTTCGTAAAAGAACAGAGAGGTAAGATCTTCAAGTCATTTTCCCTTGCATATTCGACCGCTGCCATCACCAGCTGTTTACCGACTCCTTTTTTCCTCAGTTGTTCGGTGACCTCAGTGTGATCAATGATAATTTTATGACTCCCCCTTTTAGAATAAGTCAACTCTGCGACCCTGGAGTCCCCATCTTCAATATAAAAAGAACCTTTTGTATCGGCTTCCTCGTGCTGAATTATCATATTTTCAAAAATTCTTTTTTACGATTTCCAAACCCAATCTACAAAATCTGCTGGAAAACGGTACATATTAATTAAAAAACATTTTTAATGAATGGAATAGATTAAAAATCATAGATCATAAATATGAATGATATATATCCCTGTTTAGTTTACCCGATCACAATTGTTTTGTTTGTTTCGTGCCATTTGAGTTAAGGATTTCGTTTGTACACAAGTTGTTTAAACTTTTTGACAAAAACGGGGCACATATATACAATTTTTCACAATTAGACACCGATATTATAGTTAAGATCTTCCATTGAATACAATTATGATATTCAGGATAATTTTCTCAATAAACAACTAACCATAGTTTGTAATTTTTGACTGATCAAAGTAGGGATGCTTTTGGCAACCAACCACTTGGCCGGCTCCTAAGACAACAGGCCATACCCGCATCCGCCGGTATCCTGGTGATGTCTATATACGGCATTGTAGATACGATTTTTGTTGGGTTATGGGTTGGGTCACTCGGTATTGCTGCCATCACGGTTGTCTTACCGATCACTTTTCTGATTGCCAGTATTGGAATGGCAATTGGCGTAGGTGGTGCATCCATCATATCTCGTGCTTTTGGAGAGGGAAATGACGAAAAAGCATTCCGAACATTTGGAAATCAGGTTGCACTTACGGTATTATTTGGACTCTTCTTTGTACTGATCGGCTACCTTTTCATTGAGCAGATTTTAAACCTTTTCGGTGGACGTGGAGATGTATTAGAGCCTGCCAGTGAATATTTTACAATTGTTCTTATTGGCATCCCATTCCTCGCCTGGGCGATGATGAGTAACAATGTGATTCGTGCTGAAGGGTATCCACAAATTGCTATGTTAACGATCATGATTCCGGCTGTTGTTAATATTGCGCTGGACCCGCTCTTCATCATATATCTGGATATGGGGCTGGCCGGAGCCGCCTGGGCTACCACCATCTCATATTTTGCAAGTGCTCTTTTTGCATCCTGGTTTTTTCTGAGAGGGGATTCTCAGATGAAACTGACTAAAAAATACTTAAAACCCGATTTACCCATCATCCGTGAGACCATTTCATTGGGTTCGGTTACTTTTGCTCGTCAAGGGACCATTAGTGTATTATCCATCATTCTGAATAACTCACTTTACATTTATGGTGGCGAGATGGGTTTATCCATTTTGGGGATTATCAGCAGGTTGATGATGTTTTTAAATTTTCCGGTCTTGGGAATCACCCAGGGATTTATCCCGATAGTCGGTTATAATTATGGGGCAAAACTGATGGACAGGGTCTCCAAAATTATTCGTTTATCGATGATTTCAGCAACCATGATCTCCTTTACAATTTTCATCCTGATCATGATCTTTGCCCCTCAGATTATCTCCATTTTTACGAATGAAGAGGAACTCATTCGGGAAACAACTCCTGCGCTTAGGTGGGCATTTCTTGCAACTCCTTTGATCGCTATCAATCTTTTGGGCAGTGCTTATTTTCAAGCGATTGGCAGAGCCCTGCCGGCTTTAATTTTATCCATCTCTAAACAGGGGATCTTATTGATTCCCATCATACTCATCTTTCCGCTCTTTTTTGGAATCGATGGAATCTGGTATGCTTTCCCGGTTGCGGATGTCGGTGCTGCACTGATCACTCTCTATTACCTGCGCTTTCATCGAAAGAAACAGCACCGCATAGAACACATCCATGCCAACTAACAATCTAACAACCCATCGTTTTGTATAAATCATTCAACATTCTGCGATCTGCGATCACTTTACTCATTTCTTAATCTCCACACCCCAAATCTCATCTGCATAATCGGTAATCGTTCTGTCTGATGAAAATTTCCCCATACGAACAGAATTCAGGAGTGCTTTTTTGTACCACTCATTTTTATTCTTAAAGAGTTCATCAACTTCGGCTTGTTTTTCAACATAAGCTTTGAAATCAGCAAGTACCAGGAAATAATCCCCCTTATGCAGAATAGAATCGATAATCGGTTCGAAGAGTGACTTGTCATCATTAAAGAAACCGTCCCGAATCTGATCCATCGCTTTTTTCAAATCTTCATTGTTATTGTAATAATTCCATGGATCATATCCTTCATGTCTGAGGTGATCCACACTATCAACAGTGTGACCAAAAATAAAGATATTTTCATCTCCAACTTCTTCTTTGATCTCCACATTTGCGCCATCGAGGGTTCCGATCGTAAGGGCTCCATTCAATGCAAACTTCATATTACCGGTACCGGAAGCTTCAAACCCGGCAGTAGAAATCTGTTCTGAAAGATCGGCGGCCGGAATCATTTTTTCGGCCAATGTGACACTATAATTTTCCAGGAAAAGAAATTTCAGTTTTCCATTTACATCAGAGTCATTATTGATTTTATCCGCTACATCGTTCATCAGTTTGATAAATAATTTTGCGATCGTGTATCCGGGAGCCGCTTTACCTGCCAGAATAATCGTACGCGGAACCACATCCAGATCGGGATTCTCTTTCAGTTTGTTATACCGGGAAATGGCATACAGAGTCAGCATAAATTGTCGTTTATACTCATGAATTCGTTTGATCTGAATATCAAACATCGATTTCGGATCAACAGTTACATCGTTATGTTCTTGAATATAGTCGGCCAGATGTTTTTTATTCTCCTGTTTGATTTTAACGAACTCCTTCATAAATGCATCATCATCCTGGAACTCTTCCATCTTTTTAAGCTGACTCAAATCAGTTAACCAATCTTCTCCTATTTTTTCTGTGTAGAGGTCAGCAAGCTGACGATTGCACTGTCGCAGCCATCTTCTGGGTGTCACACCATTTGTTTTATTGGTAAATCGTTCCGGATAGATCTCATAAAAATCTCTAAAAAGAGTCTTTTTAATCAGATCACTGTGCAATGCGGCTACACCATTAACTTTGTGTGTTCCGACAATCCCCAAGTGTGCCATATGAACAACCGGATTTTCTCCTTCCCCTACGATTGACATACGGTTGATTTTACCTCTGTCATCCCCAATTTCGACACTTATATTTTGGATAAATCTGCGATTGATTTCATAAATAATCTGCAGATGCCTTGGCAATAAGTTTCTGAGAAGAGTCACCGGCCACTTCTCGAGAGCCTCAGGCAATATTGTGTGATTGGTATAGGCCATGGTTTTAACGGTAATATCCCAAGCCGTATCCCACTCCATTCCCTCTTCATCAACCAAAAAACGCATCATTTCCGGAATAGCCAGATTAGGGTGGGTATCATTACACTGAATCGCAATCTTATCCGGAAGCTTTCTCCAGTCACCATTCCCCTTTTTGAATCTTCTCAGAATATCCTGCATCGAAGCGGCAACCAGAAAGTATTCCTGTTTGAGTCTCAGTTCCTGCCCCACAAATACTTTATCGTTTGGATACAATACACGCGAGATATTTTCATTTAACTGAGTATCACGTACAGCATCTATGTATTGCCCCTGATTAAAACTTTTCAGATCAATAGAAGAAGAGGAAGATGCTTTCCATAACCTCAGATGATTCACCACATCGTTTTTATACCCCGGAATCGGAGTATCATAAGCAACGGCCCTCACATCATGAGTATCCTTCCATTTGAACCGGATCTCTCCCTGTTCATCATGATAAACATCTGAGTGGCCATAAAATGGAACATTATATTGAATCTTTGGACGTACGATATCCCAAGGATTCCCATATCTCAACCAAAGATCCGGTTTTTCCACTTGATAACCATCTTCAATACTCTGGTAAAAAATGCCATAATCATACCGTATTCCATAACCGATTGCAGGAATACCCAGAGTGGCCATTGAATCCAGAAAACAGGCCGCCAATCTACCCAATCCACCATTTCCCAAACCTGCATCCCATTCCGCATTCCTCACTTCATCATAATCCAGGCCCACATCTGCAATCGCTTCAGCTGCCACATCCTGTAATCCCAGATTCACCAGCATATTATCGAGCAATCTTCCGATTAAAAACTCCATCGAAATGTAATAGACCCGTTTTACATTATTCTTGTGATATCCCTGTTGAGTCTCAATCCATTTATCGTTGAGACGATCCATTACAGCCAGCACTACGCTTTTATAATTATCCCAATCGGTTGTTGAATACTCATCCTTTGCAAGTGTAAACCGCAGGTGCTGTTTGATATCTTCTCTAAAAGAATCCACGTCCATGCCCGTTCGCGGATTAATAGTTTTCTTTTTTGTCATTTTTTAATGTTTGTTTGAATCACAAATATAAATTCCATAATCCGGCTTAAATCCCGGCCTTGTTAAGTTAACGGAAAAACCAAGCTTATGAAACGACTCATATGCCTGAATTGCAACAAAATCCTGATCAAAAATACCAAATACTGTTGAACCACTGCCACTCATAGCAGAGTATACAGCTCCAAGATCGAGCAGTTGATCTTTAATATTCCCGATCATCTCATATTTAGAAATAACCACCGGTTCCAGATCATTTTGCAACAGAAACTGCCATTGATCCATCTCTTCTTCCATCAAAATCCCTTTTATCGAAAAATCGGGATCAGGATTAGGGATACAGTTTTTATAAGCTTCGGGTGTAGAAGATTCAAACCCGGGAAACACCGATACGATCCATCCATCCGGTTGGAAATCCAACTCTTCAACTTCGTGTCCTAAACCGGTTCCGATTCCACAACTCCCTTTAATAAAGAATGGGACATCGGCACCCAGATCACGGCTTAAATCGATCAAATCTTCATTAGTCAGTCCCACTTTTTCAATCTTATTTAACAACCGAAGTGTAAGTGCCGCATTACTGCTGCCGCCTCCCAATCCGGCTCCGGTTGGAATATTCTTACTGACATCAATTTTATACTGATTTTTCAAGCCGACATATCGTTCAAATGAACGATACGCTTTTGTAATCAAATTTGACTCATCAACCGTTATTTTCTCATCAGTCATCGATAGTTCATAGTCACCCGAATCTGATTGAGTTACTTCAAAACGATCGTACCACTCGATAAAACAAAACCCAGTCTCGATCCGGTGATAGCCGGTTGGCAGCCTTTCAAGTATATGTAATCCGAGATTTATTTTGGCGAAAGAATTTGCTATCCACATGCGAATTCATTTTCACGATTGAACCCAATGGAGATCTGTCTAAACATACAGGTGATCATTTGTATTGATCTTTTATTTTTTTGAGATATTGATAAGCTTCATCATAATCGTTGTGAATTTCGCCATCCATTATAGCGTCTTTAATAGCGTCTTTTACTTTTCCGATGATGGGTCCCGGCCCTACTCCCAATACATCCATTATCTCATCACCGCTAATCGGATTCTTCCAGTTTCTGATCTTGTCTTTCTCCTCAACCTCTTTCAATCGCTTCTCCACCCGATCAAAATTATTTTGGAATTTTTTTACTTTCCATTCATTTTTGCTGGTGATATCTGCTCTGCAGAGAGTCATCAGGTCTTCTATTTCATCGCCGGCCTCATAAAGGAGTCGTCGAATGGCGCTGTCACTCACTTCATCAGATACCAATGCAATCGGACGCAGGTGTAATCTGACTAATTTCTGTACATATCGCATCCGGTCATCCAGAGGCAGCGTGAGTCGTTTAAAGATTTTTGGGACCCATTTTGCTCCCAGTGCATCATGTCCATGAAATGTCCAGCCAACACCCTCCACAAATTTTTTAGTCGGCGGTTTAGCGATATCGTGCAAAATAGCTGCCCATCTTAACCATAGGTTGTCTGAGACCTCTGCGACATTATCCAATACCTCAAGTGTGTGCCAAAAGTTGTCTTTGTGTTTCTGACCCTGTTTCACATCCACACCTATCAATTTTACCATCTCCGGCAAAAACTGCTTTAACAATCCGGATTCGAGCAACAGAGAAAACCCTTCTGAGGGCACCGGCGACAATATGATTTTGTTAAGTTCATCCAGGATTCTCTCGTTTGATATAATTGACAACCTTCCCGCCATTTTTTTTATGGCTGAAAAGGTCTCATCCTCGATTTGAAAGTCTAATTGTGTAGCAAAACGAACAGCTCTCATCATTCTCAGGGGGTCATCATCAAATGTCGTTTCCGGATCGATCGGTGTTCTGATAATCTTTTTCCTGAGATCCTGAATTCCTTCAAATGGATCAACCAATACACCGAATTGATTCGGATTTAGACACCATGAAAGAGCATTGATTGTCAGATCTCTTCTTAACTGATCATCCTCAAGGGTTCCGTCTTCCACGATAGGTTTTCGTGAATCCCGGCGATAGCTCTCTTTTCGTGCCCCGACAAACTCCAGTTCCAGATCTCCTACCTTAACCTGTGCCGTTCCAAATTGTTTGAAAATCGAAGTTTTTTTAGATTTAAGTTCTTTCGCAACTCTTTTGGCAAGATCAATTCCTGAACCGACCGTCACAAAGTCGATATCCGTTATATCATCAATCGAACGGTTCAGATAGTAGTCGCGTACATACCCACCAACGACATACACCTGCATTCCGGCTGATTCCGCTACATTTCCTACGGTTTTGAAAAGCATTTTATGTTTATCGGGAATTTCAGTCAAAGCTGTTCATATAAATTTTGCTTTGAATGATAACAACTTTGAAGATATCAATCAGTACGATTTAACTTTTTTAATCGTCTACATACATGATTTTTGCGACAAACCGGCATTATCAGTAAAGAGTTGTAATCACACAAATATTGAAAGGGTTTCCTGCTTATCAACAGAAGTTATGATTTTTTATTGATGATTACTGAGTCGTCACCTGCATGTACAACTCCATTGATCTGTTCGATTTCTGCTTTTTTCCCGACCGTAGAGCGAATTAATTCGGATCCATTTATAATCGCATGACTCTGAATGATGGAATCACTTATTTTACTTTTTTTAATTACTGAACCTGACTCAATCGCCACATTCGGCCCTATTTCACAATCAACCAGTTCAACATCATCACCGATATATACGGGGGGGTGAATCTTGGTGCCCTCAAATGTTTTATAAGAATGATTCTCCTTTTTAAGTATTTCTCTGCTGGTATCGAGCCATGCCGGTAGTGTACCGCAATCGAGCCACTCATCGACGGTTGCTTTTTTGAAAATTTTTCCATCCTTTAGTAATCTGTCGAGTGCATCTGTCAGTTGATACTCCTTGCCATGGCCGGTGATATCGTTATCCAGCAGGTACTGTATCTCCCGCATCAGATCTTCCCCTTTCCGAAAATAATAGACCCCAATAATTGCAAGTTTAGAGATCGGTTCGCTCGGTTTCTCAACAAACCCGGTGATTTTATCCCCTTCATGTACGGCTACTCCGAATCGTGATGGGTCATCCACTTCTTTCAGCCAAATGACACTATCGGCATCTTCTACGGATACTTTCTCCTTTGAGTCGAACAACGTATCTGCAAATACGATAATCACTTCTCCCTCCAAATCTTCACCTGCACAGGCTACCGCATGAGCCGTTCCCAGAGCAGTTTCCTGCACACGAAAGATGGGCTGTGCATTGTGACGCTGACTCATTTCGGTAAGAGTCTCCTTGATTTCTTTTCCAAAATCAGGCCCTAATATGTAAACGATCTCCGTGATGGTTCTGTCCAATGTCCGAGCAAACGTCTCTACGATTCTCTCAATAATCATGGTCCCCGCAACCGGTAACAGTGGTTTTGGTGTAGTGTGTGAATGGGGACGAACACGGGTTCCCCTGCCGGCCATTGGAATAATGAGTTTCATTCGGAGCTATTTTTATTAAAATTTATTTATTTACTACTTTATCAACCTTTTGGATTACTTCCTTCAGAACAATCCTCTTTTTCATGGATCTTTACTATCTTTCGTGTCTTTGCTTAATCTTATGATTTTATCCATTATGACGCGAAACAATAGGCTGGGTTTCCTGTAGTACATAGTGGTGTAAATATAACGGATTGTTCTCTTAGAATCGACCTGCACCTGATTACTCTAATATATCCTTTTAACTGATTTGGAAATTTACTCACTCATTACCAACGGACTTATTTTTCTACTGATTGCTGTTCTTATCCGGCATTCTCTTTATCGTTTGCGTTTTTTCCTTCATATGTACCAGCAAAATGGGTATAAACTAAATGAGATGGCAGGTTGGTTATCCACTCATTTGATTTCAAGAGTCATCACTTCCGAACACCTTTTCTATAACATTCTGATTCTGGCTATGTTTTACTATATAGCTGAAAGAATTACCCTCACGACCGGCTCATTGATAATGGGAGTTTTTACACTTTTCTGGTTTATCGATACGTCGATTTACAAGGCTGAACAGGAGAAAAAGCCATTAATTTTTACCGCCAGAATGAAGCGCCTGACGGCTTTTATCACAATTCCGTTGATCGCTTTATGGTTTTTTACGATTGATTTCGGTTTTTATATTCTTCCTTTGCGTGAATTTGCAGGGCCATTTGTCAATGCCGATCCCTATTTCCTCGCTTTTTCATTGGTTTTGATCGACATGTTAATTCCAATTTTTTTGCTCATTGGGGGCGGGTTGATTCAACCTATAGAAAACCTGATACAAAATGGATTCAAGAAAAAAGCCCGGAAAAAGATCGCTTCTCTTCCAAACCTGAAAATTGTTGCTATAACGGGAAGTTACGGGAAAACAAGTACAAAATTTGCGATTAACGCACTCCTCAAAGAGCGTTTCCAGGTTTGTGTGACACCCGGCAGCTTCAACACTCCGATGGGTATTTGCAAAGTGATTAATAATGATTTAAATGCTCAACACGAAGTTTTGATTCTGGAAATGGGAGCTCGTTATGAAGGTAATATCAAAGAGCTTTGCGAAATAGCCCGACCTGATATCTCGGTCATTACGAATATCGGAGTCGCTCATTTGGAAACTTTTGGTTCACTTGAGGCGATCGCCAGAGAAAAATCGTCATTAGCCACCGAACTAAAGAGCACCGGTACACTCATTCTGAATGGAGACGATCCACAGGTCAAGAAAATTGAGTCATTACGAAATGATGTCAAAACCATCATTACCGGCAAAAATGGAACCGTACAAGCTGACAATGTTCGGGTTGATTCTGATGGCACTTCCTTTACACTTAAAATCACCTCTAAAAAAGACCCTCTTGCGGATGAGGTTGAAATTAAAACACAACTTTTAGGTGAGCACAATATTCAAAATCTACTGCTCGCTGCAGCTGTCGCAAATGAATTTAACGTACGCCCCAGAACCATGGCAATTGCAGCATCCAAGATGGAACCTGTGGAACATCGTCTTGAACTTAAACATCGTAATGGCCTGACGGTCATAGACGATGCTTTTAATTCCAATCCGGTGGGTGCAAAAAATGCTGTCGATCTGCTCTCCTCCTTTCCCGGCGGGCGAAAAATACTGATTACACCCGGAATGATTGAACTGGGAGAGATTGAAGAGTCTGAAAACAAGTTATTGGGTCAATATATTGGGAAATTGAATATTGATCTGGTCATCCTGGTTGGAGACGAAAGGACGAAACCTATCTTGAGTGGGATTCAGGAATCAGATACCGCACAATCGATTCAGATTGAAGTCGTTGACTCCCTTTTTGATGCCAATCGATTATTAAAAGAGTACACTCAAGCCGGTGATGTTGTACTCTACGAAAATGATCTGCCCGATTCACTGGAAATTTGACGTATTGCTTTAATGAATTACCCCGAGGCAGAGCCATCGGGGTAGGGATATGCCGGCTGATCAGTAAAATTTGTAACCATCTCTCATCTCAAATGGAATTTCCAGTTGTTCTCCAATGATCCCTCCTTCTGCAAGGTTAAGAGTGGATACTGAAATCCCGAGTAATCTCACTTCACGAATACCCGCTTCAGTATCCTGCAGAAGTCGTTTTGATACGGCCGCCAGATCATCCGCACGATCTGTATAATTAGGGAGTGTGTGGCTTCGTGTTACCGTTTCGAAATCTTTGTATCTCACTTTCAGCGTAATTGTTTTTCCTGCAGCATTCATTTTTTTCATCGATTCAGCGATCTTTTCCGATAGCTTTTCAAGAAATTCCATGATCCACTCCAGGTCAGATATATCATCTGAAAAAGTACGCTCTTTACCGATCGACTTACGGATTCGATTCGGTTTAACCGTCCGATTATCCCTTCCTCTTGCAATTCGAAAATAATGATGACCCGCTTTTCCAAACTGCTTAACCAATTCCAACTCATCCCACTTCTTCAAATCAGCACCTGATCGGATCCCTAATGCTTCCATTTTTGTCCTTGTCGCTTTCCCGACACCGTAAAATTTAGAGATTTCCAGCTCTTCAATAAATTTTTCCGCCTGATCCGGACGTATCACACTTAGTCCATCCGGTTTATCCAGATCAGATGCAATTTTTGCCAGAAACTTATTGCCTGCCACACCTGCAGAGGCCGTTAATCCGGTCACCTCTTTGATCCTTTTTTTAATCTCTTTGGCAATAAGCGTTGCTGACGGGTTCCCTACAAGGTTTTCAGTAACATCCAGATACGCTTCATCAAGAGAAAGTGGCTCTACCAGGTCTGTGTAACTGAAAAAAATCTCCCTGATCTGACGTGACACCTCCTTGTAGACATCAAATCTGGGTTTCAAAAAAATAGCCTTCGGACATAGTTTAACGGCCCTTGATGCAGGCATTGCGGAGTGAATCCCAAATTTTCGGGCTTCATAACTGGCCGCAGCAACGACACCCCTCCCTTGAGGAGAACCGCCCACTATGACCGGTTTTTTTCTGTATTCCGGAAAATCTCTCTGCTCTACAGATGCAAAAAACGCATCCATATCGATGTGAATGATTTTTCTTACGGAATCTTTTAAGCTATTCATTCAAAAAAATATTGCTTCAAAACATGGTAAAAAAATGGAAAGTTTGTACCTTGTCGATATCTGAAAGGTAATACAAAAATAATTGATTGATTGATTCATGGAAGAATTAAACGGTGTAACTATTTATTGGCTGATCTCCATCGGTTTGCTCATCGGTTTTATAACAGATATCATCATGATTAAACGAGGCATCGGCATGATAGGGAATATCATTTTTGGAGCTTTGGGTACTGTCATCATCGGTGTAATATCTATCTGGCTTGGACTTTTTGCCCCACTTATCTTTGCGGCGGTAGGATCGATTGCGCTTCTTTTCCTGGTCAACGTATTTAGTTTTCACGCATTAGAAATCTTAGACGCCAAAACCTCCAGCTGATTGTGCTTCCTCCTGTTACAGGTTGGGCTTTATGGCTTCTGCCGGACTTGAAAACAAATTCATTTTATTCCGGCATGATCGGGAATCTGGCGGAATTGCATCAATCTGATCCATTCACTCCACACATCACGATTTCGAGAGTACCCGACCTGCCTCCATCTGAACTGAACTCTTTAATGGATACCATTGCAAATAGATCGGGCTCGTTCTACATAGATGTGAAACGAGTTGTTTGCAGAGAAGAACCTTATCAAAAAATTTGTTTGGAGCTGATAAAGAATGGCTCATTTGAGCAACTCACCGATAACATCGATTTCACTTTAAGAGGATCCTACAGCAAAAAAAAGGATCCTCATCTGTCATTACTTTACAGCCGGGAACACTGCAATACTCTTTCAGATACAATGTTTAAATTGGAACAAAGACATTTTAAAAAGATACGCTGTACTGAACTCGCAATCATTCATTTTTCGGGTCAACCATCCGATTGGACAATTGTCCATCGTACACCTCTCAAGCAGAATATAGAAGATTGATTTGGATGTGAGTTACATTATTACGACAATTCAAGAATACATAACAATCATTTATAAGACAGAACCATGAGTAATTATAAGTTCTTTGACCAGGTTAACAAAGCTTTTGATAGGGCTGCAACCTACACGAAATTTGATAAAGGCCTCCTTGAGCAACTGAAATATTGCAATGATGTGCTGCATATCGCATTTCCGTTAAAACGAGATGATGGCAAAATTGAAGTCATTCAGGGTTGGCGAGTGGAACATAGCCATCACAAGATGCCTACCAAAGGGGGGATCCGTTACAGCTTAATGGTGAATGAAGATGAAACGATGGCGCTGGCAGCACTTATGACCTACAAGTGTGCCGTAGTTGATGTTCCGTTTGGCGGGGCAAAAGGTGGAATTAAAATTAACAAGGCGAACTATTCGGATGCTGAGCTCGAAAGAATCACACGCCGTTATACGTTTGAACTCTATAAGAAAAACTTTATCGGCCCCGGTACAGATGTACCCGCACCTGATTACGGTACCGGCGCACGAGAAATGGGTTGGATCCTGGATACGTTTCGGCAACTGAGCAGCGATATCAATGCCGAAGGTTGTGTAACAGGAAAACCTCTTGAGCAGGGTGGTATCAGAGGCAGGACGGAAGCGACCGGACGAGGTGTGTTTTTTGGTATTCAGGAAGCTTGTGATAATCTGGAAGACATGAAACAGATCGGATTGGAGCCCGGCATCGAAGGGAAAACATTTGTCGTTCAGGGTTTGGGTAATGTGGGTTACCACGCCGCTAAAAATATGATCGATGCCGGAGCAATTATGGTTGGTGTCGCGGAGATCGATGGATCCATCTACCGTTCAAAAGGAATTGACCTCGATAAATTGATGCAGTATAAACAGGAAAAGGGTGTGATAATCGGTTTTGACGGTACCAAAACCCTGAAAGATTCCGGTTCAGTGCTAGAATCAAAATGTGATATCCTGATTCCCGCGGCACTTGAAAATCAGCTCAATGAAGGAAACGCAAAGTTGATCAAAGCAAAAATTGTTGGTGAGGCAGCTAACGGCCCCACCACAACGGAAGCCCATGAAATCATTAAAAAGCGTGGCGCACTGATTATCCCCGATAACTATCTTAATGCAGGGGGTGTAACCGTTTCCTATTTCGAATGGCTCAAAAATATCCAGCACGTCAGATTTGGAAGAATGGCTAAACGATTTGAAGAGGATAGTTTCAAAAGAATCCTATCGGTCATCGAAGCAATCTCAGACAGAAAGTTTTCGGACAAAGAGCTTAAAATACTTGCAAAAGGAGCTGGTGAAGAAGAATTGGTCGATTCCGGTTTGAAAGATACGATGGTTAACAGCTACAATCAGATCAATGAGATCAGAAAAGTACACGATGTGGATTTGAGAACGGCTGCATTTATCAGCGCTATCAATAAGCTCGGAACTATTTATGAAAATATGGGCATTTTCCCATAAAAAAAGAACCCTGCACTTTTCAAAGTACAGGGTTTCAAATTATTTTATTAACCAAAACATCTTCTGCTATTAGATACGATAGAATAAAATAATAGTTTCATGTTTTTTGATTTTTTCAATAATGGAAACATTGCTCTTTTTATAACGATCTATACCCCATTGTTTAACGTCTTATATGCCTACACTCCGAAATATTTCTATACTGTATAGTTGTCCGGACAGGAATGATCAGAGTGATGTACATGCCATCAGCAATGCTGCATTGGTATGGGAAAAGGGTAAAATTTTATGGGTCGGTAAAGAGGCTCAACTGCCTGAAAATTACCAAAACATGGGGGAACAGATCGATGCCCGGGGTTCAATCGTAACACCCGGCCTGATCGATTGCCATACACATCTGGCTTTTGGTGGTTGGCGATCAGATGAATTTGAAATGCGGCTACAGGGAAAAAGTTATCTGGATATAGCCAAGGAAGGAGGTGGGATACTCTCCACGGTCCATCAAACCAGGGCAGCCGATGAAGAAGAACTGTTTCAAAAATCTCTCACACTGCTTCATAAAATATCCGCATCCGGAGTCACAACAATTGAGTGCAAAAGCGGATATGGGCTGACCCTTAAAGACGAACTGAAACAGTTAAGGGTCTATAGGCGCTTACAAGAGCACAGCCGGGTCCGGATTCTCTCTACATTTCTGGGAGCTCATACCATTCCGCCCGAGTACGAAGAGAATCGTAAAAAATATATCGATCTGCTGATTCATGAAATGATCCCGGCCGTCGCGGAAGAAAAGTTGGCTCAGTTTTGTGATGTTTTTGTTGAAGATTCTGCCTTTACCGTAGATGAGGCGCGCCTTATCCTTGAAGCCGGGAAAAAAGCCGGTTTAAAGCCTAAAATTCATGCTGATCAATTAACATCCTGTGGAGGTGCAGAACTTGCAGCTGAAGTTGGTGCGATTAGTGCCGATCATTTGGAGCATATTTCAGATAACGGGATCCGTATGATGGCAGATCAGAATGTAACCGCGGTCACATTGCCTATAGCTTCACTATATACACATCAACCCTATCTCAATTGTCGCAGGTTAATTGACGGAGGGGTAAAGGTTGCCGTTGCAACAGATTTTAACCCCGGAACCGCTCCCACTTTTGATCTTGAGTTAGCGATGATGTTATCGTGTAATCACGGTCGTTTAACTCCATCAGAATGTCTAAAAGGAGTGACCATCCATGCAGCACGCGCACTGGGCATTCATCACATAACCGGCTCACTCGAACCCGGTAAAAAGGCTGACTTCCTGTTATCTGATGCAATGGATATCAATTTTTGGTTATACCACTACAAGGGTTCATCCGTTCAAGCTGTTTATATTGACGGGATCCCCATTCACGATTAGATCCCAAAGAATATCTTGTGCATCTACATCATTCATTAACATTTTAAAAAATTAAATACGTTGATCATTCCAATCATATGGTTTATAGTCGGCTTGGCTGCCCTCATCGGCGGAGCAGAAATATTAGTCAGAGCCGTAACCCGCCTGGCCTCGATTCTGGGGATATCAAAACTCATTATTGGACTCACTGTTGTCGCTTTTGGTACCAGTGCCCCCGAATTAGCCGTTAGTATACAGGCCGGAATCGACGGACAGACCGATTTGATGCTTGGAAATATCATTGGCAGCAATATCTCCAATTCACTGCTCATCCTTGGAATCGCCTCTTTGGTCATTCCGATAAAAGTGAATGTGTCGATCATTAAATCGGACCTGCCGATTATGATTGGTATCACACTGCTTGTCTTCTATTTTGCCTTAAATGGTGGGATCTCTTTTTGGGAGTGCCTGATATTATCGGGATTACTGATTACCTATTTGATCTATCTGGCCAGGCAAGGAAATCCGATGAGTGATGAAATTCCTGAAAAGGCCGAAAAAAAACTCTCATCCTCGTTACTCTATCTGTTCATTTGTGTTATCGGATTTATACTGCTAATTATGGGAGCCAGATGGATGATAGAAAGCGCCTTGATTTTTGCTGAAATGGCCGGTGTGAGTGAACTGGTTATCGGGCTCACGGTTGTTGCAGTTGGAACGTCCATGCCGGAGATTGTGGTCGTTCTGGTCGCTGCCCTGAAAAAGGAGCGTGATATCGCAGTTGGCAGTATTATCGGTAGCAATATCCTCAATTTACTGGCTGTATTGGGTGTCTCCGGATTGTTCATTCAGGGATCTATCCCGGTACAAGAAATACTTCTCCATTTTGATATACCCATCCTGATTGCAGTCTCCTTACTATTCTTACCGATCTTTTATACCGGGCACCGATTAACCAGATGGGAAGGGGGTATCCTTCTGTTTTTTTACATATCCTATATCTTTTATCTTTATCTAAGCAGTACGCATAACGACTTGCTCAGTAATTTCAGCTTCTGGATGGCTTATTTGGTGATCCCGGTTATTATTGTTCTTATCTTTACCAATGCTCTTTTAGAGTGGAAAAAAAGAATTCGGTTTAAAGGATTTAAAACCCGCAATCCGGAACCATAACCAACTTTTTTGATGAACGAATTGAACACGGATTTAAGACTGAGAGATTTTATTCAACAACGGGATATGAGTCAATCAGCGATGGTTCACCTGATTGCATTCCCATCCGACCAAGGTGTATTGATCAATAACGGCAGGCCCGGAAGTGCTCATGCTCCCGAATTGATCAGAGCCCGGCTTTTTAATTTGACACCGCATCCCGCTTATACCCAAAAACATACAAAACTGTTAAGAAAAGTCGTGGATTCCGGATCCATTCCATGTAGTGAGGATCTGGATTCGGATCAGAATCTGTTGGGATCAACACTTGCTGAACGATTGATGAAGAAGATCATTCCGGTAGTGATGGGAGGCGGACACGAAACCGCATACGGCCATTTTTTAGGGTATGTTCATGCCGGCAAACCGGTCACAATTGTCAATATTGATGCCCATACAGATGTAAGGCCCCTTAAAAACGGGAGATCTCATTCCGGTTCCCCATTCAGACAAGCGATAGAACATCCATCCGGACTTTGCATAGGGTACCATGTATTTGGCTTAAATCCATCAACTGTAGCAACGGATCATGATCAATTTGTTCGTGAACACGGATCTGTACACTATGAATCGGATACAACTCTTGAATCGATTATCAACTGTTTTAGAAGCGCCGGGGAGAGTGTGATGGTTACGATGGATATGGATGCCGTTTGTCAATCGGAAGCTCCGGGAGTGAGTGCGCCAAACGCTTCCGGGTTGAGTTCCAAATTTTGGCTCAATCTGGCATTTGAGCTGGGTAAACAACCCAATGTCACATCATTTGATTTGTGTGAGGTGAATCCAACCTACGATGTGGATGGACAGACGATTCGTCTTGCGGCACTCACGATATGGAATTACCTGTTGGGGGTTGCTTTAAGAGAATTGTGAAAAAAATAACCCCTACCGGGTATCAGCCGATAGAGGTTAATCAAGAGAGATTCTTAAAAAAATTCATTATTAATGAGCAGCGTGTGAATCGGGAGGGGCTCGAACCCTCGACCCGCGGCTTAAAAGGCCGCTGCTCTACCAACTGAGCTACCGATTCATAGAGGATTTTTCCAAAGACCTTCAAGATAAGGGTTTTTGTCATTGAAAATCAAACAACAGAATCCCCGATTTTATGAAAATCAACTTTCTGAATAGGGCTCAGCATGATACTATTAAAATACAAAAAGATGAACTACTTGTTCAATCTGAGTATCTTAATTCTTTAACGATTTATCAACTTTTAATTTATAATATTTGTTCTATGGCTACAATTTTTACAAAAATTATAAAAGGAGAGATCCCGTGCTACAAAATTGCCGAAAATAAGACCCATATCGCATTTTTGGATATCAACCCGATAGCAGCCGGTCACACCCTGGTTGTTCCAAAACCGGAGATCGATTATATTTTTGACCTGACGGATGATCAATTGTCAGATACGATGGTATTTTCAAAAAAAATTGCCGGGGCAATCGACAGAGCCCTAAAGCCGCTTCGAACGGGAATCATAGTGGAAGGATTGGAAGTTCCCCATGCGCACATTCATCTGGTTCCCATATATGAAGAGCATCAAAATGTATCGCTTAGAAATAAGGTAAATATCACAAAAGAAAAGATGGCAGAACTTGCTGAATCTATCGCAAACGAGGTGAGAGAATGAAAATTCTGATTTTAAACGGGCCTAATCTGAATCTGTTGGGTGAACGTGACACCTCCACGTACGGTACAGATACTTTGACTGATATTGAAAATAATCTGAAAAGCAGTTTTCCTGAGATTGAATTCACGTTTCTTCAAAGTAATCATGAAGGTGAGTTAATTGATGCCATTCAGAATAGTCGCAATGGGTTATATGATGCATTGGTTGCAAACTGGGGTGGGTTTACGCACTCATCCGTCGCTATTCATGATGCTTTGGAACTTCTGGATATCCCCAAAGTAGAAGTTCACATCTC
Organism: Balneolaceae bacterium; assembly: GCA_040879905.1. GTDB lineage: Bacteria > Bacteroidota > Rhodothermia > Balneolales > Balneolaceae > Rhodohalobacter. The sequence continues at coordinate 20,730 of JBBDJK010000065.1, forward strand.
AAATATTCATGCACGTGAAGAGTTTCGTGAACATTCTGTAACGGGGCGTGTCATGGATGGTGTCATTACCGGATTTGGGATCAACAGTTATCACCTGGGTGTAATCGCTGCAAAGAGTTTGGCTCAAAAGTGAACAAATTGCATTCAACCCAAGCCATATTGTTAATATCAATTAACCTCTTTTGAATAAACTTCGCGAACTCTTTTCCGATACCATGGTTTATGGGATCAGCAGCGTGTTGGCTCGTTTTATTAACTATCTGCTGGTACCTTTTTATACGGATGTATTTAATCCGGCTAAATATGGAGTAGTTGGGTTGGTTTATGCAGCCATTGCTTTTCTGAATGTGGTATTTACATTCGGCATGGAGTCGGCCTATCTGCGCTATGCCGAAAACCGAAAAGAAGCCGCCAATATTTTTAAAACCCTCCAATTGGGATTGCTCGGTTTTGCCACACTTCTTTGCTGTATTCTCTGGCTGGTGATGCCGGCACTATTATCAACCTTCAATTTAGGGCCTGAAACGTCCGGTATTTATCTGATGATGTTGGGTATTTTATGGTTTGATACCCTTTCGATTGTACCGATGGCTGAATTGAGACTTGTGCGGCGTTCGTATCTTTTCGCCACACTGAGGATGATGCATGTGATCGTCAATCTGGCACTCAACTTTTATCTGATTCTGGGCCTGAATTTCGGGATTGAGGCGGTTTTCATCTCCAATCTGGGGGCTTCGATGTTGATGACACTCATCGTTTGGGCATTTACATCTGATCTTTTGAAAGGAAACTGGAACTCCAAATGGCTAAAAACAGCTTTTGAGTTTGGATGGCCTTTTGTGCCATCGGGTATCGGTTATGCAATCAATGAAGTTCTTGACCGCTTTCTGCTCAATAACATGGATCCGGCCAATGCGGAGAGACTCTATGGTTTAGAAACCACTCCCGAAGATGTAGTGGGTATCTATAATGCTTGTTATAAGCTGGCTGTTTTTATGCTGCTCCTCGTGCAGATGTACCGCATGGCATGGCAGCCGTTTTTTATGCGCCACGCTTCTAACGAAGATTCAAAACTGCTTTTTAGCCAGGCATTTGTCTGGTTTAACGCTTTCTCGGCACTTCTGTTCATGGTCGTTGCTCTCTTTAAAGAACAGATCGTAGCGATCCCAATGCCATTTTCAGATGCAACTTTAATCAATAACAGCTACTGGGCAGGATTGGATATTGTCCCCTTCCTTCTCTTGGCATACTGGTTTCATGGATGGTACATCAATTTTTCATCCGGTATTTTCATAAAAGAGAAAACAAGGGCTCTCTACAAAATTACCCTTTTTGGGGCCATCATTACGATCATTGCAAATCTTATATTGATACCCTTCTACGGCATGGTCGGTTCAGCCGTTGCGACTCTACTCAGTTATAGTGCGATGGCAGTCACATTGGGAATCTATAGTCAGAAGATTATGGATGTACCCTACAAACTGCCGCGAGCCGTTCTGTTGATGGCAAGTCTGGCCTTTTTGATCTTTTTTGAGCCGGTTTTGGCTATCTATCTTGAAAACATCACACTCTCGAAAACCCTTGTTCTGCTGGCCGGTTTATCAGTTACAGCACTTTACCTCAAAAACTCGCGCATTGATTTTTAAAAGCTCTCTGTTTTCAAATTCAGCAACAGGTACTCATCAAGTCTGATGAGAGTTTTGACAGAAAATCATTCAAATCTTGTATTCCATCGGGTTTCAGGCAATAGCAGGTACGAACCCCATCAACCTCACCGGAAATCAATCCGGCTTTTTTGAGCGCTTTTAAATGTTGGGATATAGTGGATTGGGCAAGAGGCAGGATCTCCGTTATATCACCGCAAAAACAGGTGTTTTGGCCTGTAAGTATTTTTAGTATCGCTACCCTGGCCGGATGTCCAAGAGCTTTTGCAATCTCAGCCGTACGGATGACATCCGGATCTTGCAAGTTAATGGATGAGTGGGTGGATATGGTCTCTTTCATTTTGTTTGACTCTAATCGTAATAATACGATTAAATATAGGGAATCCTCCTCACATTTCAAATCCGGGCTCTTTTTGAATAACTCATTTCCTGACAGGGTTAAATGTTTTGAGATCGTAAACCTTAGGTTTAACCTTGGGTGATTGGTAGACCTTAGCATTAACCTTGAATGACCGGCAGGCCTTGGGCGTTCGATAGGCCTTGGGGGTTATAGAAGGCCTTGGAGGCTTTTTGATGCTCCTCCCTATCCCATTTTAAACTCTCCAAAAATTGGTTTTCATTTTTTTTTCAGTTACGTTTCTTCATGCTTCAAACTGAGACTTTTATCAGGACCGTTATTTGCGGGTTCATCGCAACTTTTGTGATGACCATCATCTCATTTCTGCAGGGCGGACTCGGCCTTCCGGTGATTGATGTTGGGCATATTTTGAAACAGAGTTTCAACCATGTTCATGGCACTGAAGTCTACTCCATATTTTGGGGAAATATGGCCTATAATGTGATAGGAGTCCTTCTTGCTCTCTTTTGGGTCGTATTTCTGCAGAAACGTATTCCCGGAAATTGGTTCATTCAGGGATTAATTTATGGAATCATCATCTCTATCGTAGCAGGCCTGATTGTCTCTCCATTAGCGGCACTGTCAACCGGCGATTCCATCGGATTCTTCTATACCGACACCTGGATCCCCGGCCGGATTTTGCTTGCGGGGCTGGTTATGCACCTGGGATATGGATGGTTTCTCACCCTTGGTTTGAAAATTGCCGGTGTTGGAAATGATCAGCAGTTGTCGTGAATGATAACCTGATAATGATCTAATCACATTCACACCCTTCTGAACCTTCCAAAGTCCAATTGCTATCCAAAAAGTTGAAGCATGTCATTTTTTTACAGTCAGCCAAAAAACGTGGGAATTGGGTTCAACATCCACTTTTGAATTAAAAGAAGAGCTGCCGCATTGTTCTGAATAGTGGAATGAAACAAACTAACTTAATTTTGATTTTCACTACTTCGAACGATAAGTTCACGCGCACTCATCAATGCGGAATCGGTGATCTCTTCACCGCTCATGAGTCCGGCTACTTCCCGGATGTGCTCATCGTTCGATAACGCTTCAATCCTTGTAATGGTTCTCTCACCATCTTCAATTTTCTTAACCCGATAATGTTTGTGAGCCTGACTGGCGATTTGCGGTTGATGTGTAATCGCCACGATCTGACAATATGTAGAGAGGTTTCTCATCACCTTCCCTACTTTTTCAGATATTTTTCCACTGATGCCCGTATCAATCTCATCAAAAATCATGACGGGCAGGTGATGTTCTTTAGCTAAAATTGATTTCAGAGAGAGCATCACCCGGCTCACTTCACCTCCTGATGCAATTTTAACCAGAGGTTTTGGATCTTCACCTTTATTGGTCGAGATAAAAAATTGTACATCATCGCACCCGGTTTCCTGGCAATCGACCGATTGGCCATCAACTGAAATCCATCCTTTATCCGAATAAAGCCAATTGACATCCACCCTGAACTGTCCGTGAAGAATCCCCAGATTTTTCAGGGATTCGATGAGTTCGAATGACAACTGTTCTCCTACTGATCGTCTTTTCTGATGAAGATCAATCGCTTTTTGCGTTAAACGTTTAGCCTGATCTGAGATTTTTAGTTCAATCTTTTCAATTTCCAGATCGAAGTTCTCGGCTATATTCAGTTCATCCCGAATCTCATTGTAATAGTCGATCAATTCCGGAATAGAACGCATATACTTCTTTTGAAGCCTATTAAGCTCCGACTGCCGTTGTCTCAGTTTTTCAAGACGCTGAGGGTTAAATTCTATGCGATCGCGATAACGTTCAGCAAATTGGATGGTCTCCTGAACACTGATTCTGGCCGTATTGATCTCCTGCAGATAATTCTCAAACTCCGGTTCAATCCGAGCCATATCTTCCAGATGGAGTTTAATTGTGTTCATCAGTTGAATCAAACTGACCTCATCCCCCGAACCGATTTCCGTAATGGCCAGCGTTTTTTGATCCAGATCCTCCGCATTGTCGAGCAGGTTCATTTCGGATATCAACTCCTCCTCCTCATCTGGATTAAGTTCTGCCGCCTCTAACTCTTTCACCTGAAACTGATAGAGTTCCGTTTTCTCCTTAAGCTCCCTTTCTCTCCGTTTGAGATCTCTGAGTTCTTTCTGCAAACCTGACATTAACCGGAACTCGGCCTGATATTCATCCAAAACCGGTTTCACAGAATCAAACTGATCAATCACACCCAGATGATATTCATCCTTCAACAGCAGTTGATGGTCATGCTGTCCGTGCAGATCCACCAACTGATCTCCTACGAGTTTTAAAACGGAAATATTCACAGGAGTATCATTAATAAATGCGCGGCTGCCTGTTTGCCGGATCTCTCTTCTCAATATCAACTCATGTGAAAATTCAACTGCATTTTCATCCAGCAATTTACGAAGCCATTCATTTTCACCCACTTCTATAGTCGCCTCTGAAATCGCTTTATCCGCCCCTTGCCTGATCACGTCTGTATCTGCGCGTTCACCCAGAATCATATTCAGTGCACCGATGATAATCGATTTTCCGGCACCGGTTTCGCCTGTGAGCACATTCAATCCCGGCCCAAGCTGAACATCCAGTTCATCGATCAGTGCAAAATCTTTGATGTAAATAGATTTAATCATTGAATGGCCTGAAATTGAAGTCGATTCTACTTGTTGTAATGATGGTTGAAGACAAAATAGAGTTAATTCATCTCATTTTTAAATAAAAATCATTTGAAATTTTTTTTATAGATCAGGACAGTTCTGTTAATTCGGTCTACATGTATGAACCAAAAAAGAGAGTTTCCTTACAATATTTCATCAAACAAATTGAACTACCCCGAGGCAGAGCTATCTGGGTATCCATCTGATTTAAATCTAATTATTCTTCCCGACCCAATGGGTCGGGAAATTAGACCATTTTTGATTAAATATCTGCTCTTCAGCCTTACGAATGAAATGCATGATCCATTCAAATTTTTATCCGGAAGTAAAGTTCTTATCACGGCTGCATTTTTATTAACTTGACAGAAGTTCTTATTCACTTTTTTTACCACAAATAAATCGTTGTTTGGAATCGATATGGATCCATATTATGCTGCAGTATTTGGTGCAGGTATATCCGGCACTGCCATAGCCAACGAACTGTCTAAGAGAGACAAAAGCGTTCTTCTGATTGACCCTTATGTATCGGAAAATGCACCCGGTCCGCCGGCCGGCATGGTCAATCCGGCTACCGGTAAACGGGCAAAACTGGGCTGGCGAAGCCTCGAGTGTATGACGGCTTTAAGGGATCTCATTGAGGAGTTGAGCCGTTCTTCCGGACGCAATGACTTGATATCAGATAGCGGTGTGATCCGCCCTGCCATCAATGAAACCCTGGCAGAAAATTTCCGGGATGCACTTGAAAATTTTGATTGGCCGGAGGGATGGATACGATGGATGGATCAGGAGGAGGTTGCCGCTTTTAACCCGGAGATTGCATCCAATCATGGCGCCCTGTTTCTGGATTCCGGGTTTACGGTTTTTGTCGACCGCTACCTGAATACGTATCGCCAATATTTGCGGAAGAAAGGTGTAGAGTGCAGGTACGACAAAGCTGAATATACTGTTGATGAACAGGGTTCCGGGTTCAAGATCCATTTCAGCCCGGATGAGATCTTAAAGGCTGAACATGTAATCCTAGCTGCAGGTCACCATACTCCATTTTTTAAGGAGTGGAAATACCTTCCGCTTCATAGGGTTAAGGGGCAGGTCGTTTGGTTTGAAGCAGACAGTGACTTGAATTGGGATCACGGCACCTCTGCAATGGGCTACAGTCTCAGATTCGGAAAGAGAGATTTGATTGTCGGTTCCACATACGAACACCATTTTGATAACCTGGAAACAACGGACGAAGCGACGGATCAGATCCGGCAAAAATTAAATAAGATGTTCCCACAATTATCAAACAGGCTCACCATAAAAGGACAGATGGCCGGTGCCAGGGTGACATCTCCCAACAGGTTGCCCGTCATAGGCCGGCACCCCGAAATAAAGAACCTGTGCATTTATTCAGCTTTAGGTTCCACCGGATTGCTGTTTTCCCAATACGTGGGCAGTTTGCTGGCCGGCCATTTAGTATTTGATACCCCTATTCCGGAAGAACTGGAACCTTCCAGATTTTAATCAGGTTTTTTTCGCCAGGCAGCAATCGCAAACCCGAGTGCAAGCAACGCGGGTATCATCGGCCACATGATCGTAGCCAAATCAAGATCACGGTCTGCTTTTGCGACATTCACCTTTCCTGCCATGTATGGATGAGGCGTACAGATATAGGAATAATCACCCTCCTCTTCAAAAGTATAGCTCCAACTTTCAGCATGCGCCAGCATAGGAGAGTTCAGGTTTGTGGGGCCTTCAGTGGATACGACATTGTGAATTCCTGAAAATTCACCCGCCAGATAACTAAAGACATCTTCATTTATCCATGTAACCGTTGTACCGGGTGTAATTTCAATGGTTTTAGGGAAAAAGGAGTTACCAATGATCCGTACTGTTACCTCTTTTATATCATTTCCATAAACCGCGGGTGGGTCAATATCCGGTGTTCCGGGTTTAAAGGGTGACATAATCCTGTTTGCGTTCTCTTTAAAAGCCAATAACTCATCTTCTGAATAATCCGGTCCGGCTGCATCTACGACGATCGGAGTTTCAGCGTTTCTATCTGCCACAATCAATCCGATAGCGCCCCTGCTTGTTGAACCTACTGCGTGAGATAGCATTGTATAAGCTCCTTCATCAGGTGGTATTCGAAATTCAATCACCCATGTATCAGACGGCCCTGCTGTTACGGTTTGTCCACCCGGTAAAACGGCTTCCGGATGACCCTGCCAATAGACATAATCCCATAAGATTCCTACGATATGAAACGTTGAAAGCAGATTTGGCCCAACATTCATAAAATACATTCGAACATAGTCGCCCGGTTTTACTACAATCGGTTCTTTTACATACTTAAAAATTTCACCATTAAAAGTAACGTATGTTGGGTTCCCTTCTACGGCATCTTTACCGCTTGCATACCACTCATGTTGAAGCATATAAATTTCAACATCCGGTTCATGGCCAAGTTCTTCTTCCAGTTTATATTGCTGCTCACTGGGTTCAACGACCATCATTCCATATTGACCAAAAAGAACGTGCATCGGGATTGCATGTCCACCGGGTGCACAGTGATACAAGAATACACCGGGATGTGTTGCTCTGAATTTAATCGATTTAGATTGACCGGCAGGAATTGAGCCCAGATATTTGGATGTCTGGGTGTAAGCTGCGTGAATGGATGCGCCGTGAGGAATCGTACCTGCATTTTCCACGATCATCTCTACAACATCACCCTGTTTAACTTTAATGGTCGGGCCGGGAACTTTGCCATTGGTTCTGAATCCGTCATAAACCACACCATTGCCGAGGTAGGCCAGTCCTTCGTCCAGTCTGATTGTAACCGTTACATCCGCTTCAATATCCTGATCCACATACCCTGTTTCCGGAATGGACAATCCTGCATCTCGTGTGATGATATCGATAAAATCAGGGTCTGCATCCTGTGCAACATCAGCAAATAGATGTTTTGTAGCTTCTGCGAATTCTAAAGGCAGATTCATCTGTGCATTCATGGCTGCCATGAGTTCATCCCCCACCAAGGTGCCTTGAAGGTCTGTTTCAATCTGTTTTTTATACAAGGCGTTGCACGCAGGACATGCGACCAGAGTATCTGCCAATAGAAGCAGTATAATAAATGGAAACAACAGGACGGTTGCTAATTTTTTAATGTTCATTTGTGTCATGGTTTACTCCTTGTTTGATTGAAGTGAGAAATGATTTTGATTGCACTCCCGCAGATCAACTATTTGAATGAGTTAAATCTATTTCGGAATAAGGTGTCTTTAATATAATATTAAGATCGGATATTAAAAATATTTGACCAATACCTATAGATGAGGGTACCCATAAATAGAAATTCTCTGATATTCGTTACATTACGTCTACAGGCTGAATTCCAATACACTTTTTTTTTAATTACCATGCATGAACTTTATGATATAACTCTTTCACTATTGGTGGCTCTGTCCATTGGATTATTGATTGGGATTGAACGAGGATGGAGTGAGCGAAAGGAAGAAGAGGGTGACAGGGTAGCCGGTATTCGCACATTCAGTATTGTAGGTCTTTTGGGTGGTATTTGCGGACTATTGGCCGTCGAGTTTAACGGATGGATTATTGTGGCCGGTTTATTGGCTGTCGCGTTATTAAGTATTGTTGCTCACCGGGAAAATGTAAAAATCAATGATGATATTGGAACAACGACAGAATTTACGTTGATGCTTACATTTGTGCTTGCGGCATGGTCTGTGTTTGGGTATGAACTGCCTGCCCTGGGAGTTTCTGTTATCGTATCCGCACTTTTGGGTTACAAACCAAAACTCCACCGCTGGTTAAAACATATAAAAGAGAAAGAAATTCAGGCGTGGACTAAACTTCTGGTTATCTCATTGGTTTTATTACCATTGCTTCCGAATGAGGGCTACGGACCGTGGACAGCTTTTAACCCGTACTGGGTCTGGTGGATGGTCGTATTAATTTGCGGGCTCTCTTTTCTTGGGTATGTAGCCATTAGGATTGCGGGGAAAGATTTTGGCACACTTCTGACAGCCTTTGCGGGTGGCCTTGCATCCTCCACTGCTGTGACTATCAGCCTGGCTCAATTTGCAAAGTCGAGCAAAACCACATTTGTATTTATGGCCGGGGTATTACTGGCATCCTCCATTATGTTTATACGGGTATTGGTCGAAGTCAGTGTGGTCAATCACACTCTTTTGGAACTTCTCTGGCTGCCTGTCGGGGCCATGTTTATCGGATTGATTTTCGCCGGATTATGGCTATGGAAATACAAAATCAACAAGGAAGAGTCTACACCTATTCGGCTTAAAAACCCGTTCCAGTTGTCAACTGCCATACAGTTTGGCCTGTTGCTGGGAGCCATTCTCGTTCTTTCAAAAGGAATGCAGGAGTGGTTTGGAGATGAGGGTGTTTACAGCCTGTCGGTCATTTCAGGCCTGATGGATGTGGATGCGATAACACTTACATTATCGAAAATGTCGACAGAAGGATTGCGCAGTGAAGTTGCTGTAATGGGCATCATACTTGCATCCGTCACAAATACACTGGTCAAAGGATTCATATTTTCATTTTATGTCGGATTTAAAAAAAGTATCCTTCTGATATTACTTCTGCTGATGGCAGTTGCACCGGGTTTTTTCATTGCCGGTTTTATGCTGTTCAAATGAAAATATTCCTGAAATTAATTCAAAAACCACAATCCGGCTGCTGAATTAAGGTTTCAATTAATCTGAAATAAGAAGCCAGCTGAGGAGAACTGAGGTCCACTCTTCGACGGTGCCTTTGCCGGTGCCGAAAGCGAAACCGTGTCCGCCCGTGGGATATACGTGCAGCGAAGCGGGTACACCATTACGAGTGAGCGCTTCAAAATAGAGCAGGCTGTTCTTAACCGGTACACCGGTATCATCCTGGCTGTGAATCAAAAAGGCCGGTGGGGTTTCCGGGTTCACATGCAGTTCGGATGAAAAACGGTCGATCAGTTCCTGAGTCGTCTCTTCTCCAAGAAGGTTTCTGCGCGAACCCGAATGGGCTGAAATATCCCTGAACGAAATCACCGGGTAGACCAGAATAGAAAAATCGGGTCGCGCGGAAAGTGAGTCGATCGAATTGGTGGCCGGAACAATTTGTACATCATGTTGTGTGCTAAGGGTGGAAGCCAGGTGTCCGCCTGCCGAAAAACCCATGATTCCAACCTGGCCGGGATCGATTCCCCACTCTTCTGCATGGTGACGCACCAAACGAACAGCACGCTGCGCATCGGCAAGAGGCACCTCTTTGGGGTCGGTCAGGGATTCCGATATGGGCAGTCGATATTTCACGACAATTCCTGCTATACCGTTATCCTGAAGCCAGCGGGCAAATTCGGTTCCTTCCCATTCGTAAGCCAGGATGGCATAGCCACCGCCCGGAAAAATGAGAACGGATTTGCCGGTGGCCTTCTCTTTATCCGGCAGATAGGCCTCCAGCGTGGGAGTCTGCACATTGCTGATCCTCAGAATTCCTTCACGGATGTGTAGTTCTTCAAGCCCCAAATCTGTCTGAAATGGCGGGATGCCGTCCCACAGAGGAAGAATCAGAGGCTGTGAAAGGGCCGGAATTGACAGCAGTAACGGTATCAGAAAAAGAAGGGACGCGGTTTTAATCAGGTTCATTATTTTGGTGATGAATCATTGTTAACCGGTAGTTTATGAAAAATCCGGTATAGAAACACGAACAAGAAATACCCTTAACAACCATTGAAGAAATTAAGTTTACCACCATACATCGCTGTTACTCACAAATGAAACATATTTTCCGCATGGTGACCAGCTGGGTACATTTATAGTTCCCTGACCCCCATATAGGTAAGCCACGAACTCGGGTTCGCCACCATTGGCGGACATTTTTCTCAGATACACGTTTTTATAGAATGGATGATCTCCGGCCGGAACCTCAGGTTCGTAGGAGATAAACAAAAGCTCTTCACCGTTAGGCGATACATGCGGAAACCAGTCATTATACTCATCAAAAGTCAATTGCTTCTGTTCTGACCCGTCAGGTCGCATGCGCCAAATCTGCATGGTTCCGGTACGGGCAGAGTTAAAATAGATATATTCACCGTCCGGTGAATACTCGGATCCATCGTCAAGAGCGGCATTGTTGGTGAGCTGAACCTCCTCCCCCCCGTCAATTGAAATCTTGTAGATGTCATATTGACCGTCACGTCCACCGGTGTACACAACGTACCGGTTGTCGGGCGACCACCCATGCAGATAGGAGGGGCTCTCAGGGGTGATTCTCTGCGGGGTTCCGCCCTCTATCGGCAAATGATAAATGACTGATTGGCCATCATCTTCCTCGGGATGGTGACTGATACCGATCACGGTACCGTCGAAAGTCAGTACATGGTCGTTATTATTGGCAGTAGCAAAACCTGTGTAGATCTCCTGAGGCACCCCTCCTTCCGGCGGGATTCTGAAAAGCAGACCTTCACTGTTGTAGATCAGATAGCGATTATCAGGCGTCCAGTTGGGAGCCTGAATTGAAATGGGAGAGGTGAATATTTTCTTGCGTGCACCCGTTTCAACATTCAGAACTTCCAGATGGCTACCGAGATAGTCCTGATAAGGTACCAGATCATCCGGAGCAGGCTTTACATAACGTACATTCCTAAAAATTGCCGTTTCGGTGGTGGTACTGTCGTGCGAGCTTACAAAAAGACCCGCCATAAACACATGGTTGAGAAATGCGTCATTGTCGACAGAATCCGGCAAGGTAATGGTTTCAAAAGGTTCACCGAAACGTGCCACAGACATCTTGAGGTTATTTTCGCTACGCTCAAGTTGGACGACATCCGGATTCACCACCTCAAACCGGATCTCAAGGGTTTCACCATCCTGCTTTTCTCGGTACTGAAATGAGGTGAGTCCGTCACCATGTACCACTGCACTGAAGTGGGGTGAACCCTCAGATGTATTTTTGCGCAGCATCCAGCCCATCTTGCGATGTTCATGTTGCTGTTCACTAACAAAAGACATGTGTGCCCTTAATATAAAATTACCCGAAATCTCCCGCCATACATAGTGAAAGGCATCCTTGTCGAACCAGATGTTTTCACCACTTCCGGTGATTGTGTATATCTGCTCTGCGGGATCGTAAACCGTTACACCGTGCAGATTGACATCTCCTATATCGTCCTGGAGAGTAAATATGCCCGTATCCGGGGTTTGAGCATAAAGGGAATGGGAATGGAAAAGGGAAATCGGGTACATGAGTAAAACAAAAAAAGACAATCTTATGTATGGATTCAGGTTGGTCATAGCTCCGGATGGTTTTGGATTAAAAAAATTTCAGCATGATTTCAGCATGATTTCAATGTGAGGATACTACACTAAAGTGTTGGCGTTTTCACTGCCAGTTATATTATTCGAACTGAGGCAAGTTAAACTGTAATATAAAAAAGAAATAAGGGTTGTCTTAAAGTTTTGTTTGAAGGGAAAAATTCAATAAATCTAAATGACCTCGGGCTTCTTGTGCTGAAAGAACCCCCATCTTGATTGGATCCGGCATTCCGTGCCAATGAGCATATACGATAATGTCTGTCTTTTTTGGAGCCATAATTACAGATCCATGTCTTGTAGTTTACGACCAAACTCATCATCGGCCGCCAGTTTCATGAAGTCTTCGTGTAAGTTGAGGACTCTTAATACATTAAAATAAGCCCCCAAAGCCACGGAAGGCTTACCCTGCTCAATATGATACAAGGTAGTCCGGTTGATATTAGCCCGTTCTGCAACCTGAGTGGTTGTAAGCTTACGGCGTTTGCGAGCCAGCTTAATATTTTCACCAAGCTGTTCTAAAATCCTGCGATGCTGCGGAAAAATTTTTTGCTTTTTTGATTTCATATTGTTGAATACTTTCAACAAAAATAATCTAATTGTTTATAATAAACAACAAAAAGGTATTTGGAGGATATTAAAGGTTAAAAAGAAAAGTGTATTGTTGAGTTTTAATCATTGAGGAGAACGGTTTTTATTTTTTGTTCAAGTGGGTAAAGAGAAGGGAAATGAATTTTATCTAATCATCTCCACGGAGTACGCCTCCCGTCAAACCCTTCCGTTGGGTTATTTCATTGATAACC
>JBBDJK010000066.1:0-5271 GCA_040879905.1 Balneolaceae bacterium
TTGCGCGTACCGAATCGGGGTGTAGATAACTGTCCAGTCGTTCGAGCTGTTCTTCGTTTAAGATGGCAGAGATTTCATCCCGGAACCCCCGGTAGTGCTCCATAATCATTTCATGTTCCAGTTCCCTTCGATTACGGATTACCTGATACAGATCAGTAGTGTAGCTTTGCATAGTCCGGAAAAACGGTTCACGCTGATTATCTGATAGATTCAGGCTTCGGGCTAAACGGTTTCGAGTTCGTTCTTGCCACTCTTCGGAGGACATATCCCTTGATTGATCTCCTCGGTCGCTCCGGGGATCATCGTTCTGTTCAAACCGGTAATCATTCGTTGAGACCACGTTATTGAGCATATAACCGGATGTTAAACCGATCAGGAAAATAACCGCAAACGCGAAAAATACTTTTGTTTTTGTGTTCATAGTTGGGTTGTTATCGTTCCATCCACTCGTCTAAGTAGGTGATATAGTCTTCACTGGTTTGATCTGCATCAGGATAGTAAATTTCCTCAAAAGTGATTTCACCATTCAGGATATCAGGTTGAGCCATGTAAAAAACGGATGTCAAGGCAAGAATTAAAATGGAAGCTGCAAGGGCATATCTTTTAAACAGCATCATGGTGATATTGTCAAAAGAACCAAGCTGATCGGATTGACGGATCTCCTCCAAAATGTTGTGAACCCTAAAATCATTTCGATAGGCGTTCAAGTCGCCATAGGCACCGGTAAGATCAGGCATGTCCATGATCTCCCGGTAGTCGTTTAGCAGCTCCGGATGGGCCTGCAGATCCTGTTCCAGTTTTTCAACTTGTGATTCACCCAATAGCCCATCTGCTGCGTCATTGATTAAATTTTCAAGTTCTTCCAGGGTATTATCAGTTAATCTGTTCATGATTGATGGATTCCTAATTGTTTAAGTCGGGTCGAGAGTAATTTTCTGGCTCTGAACATTCTGTTTTTCAGTGTCTCTTCATTTACTCCAGTAATCTCTGACATCTCCGGGTAACTTAACCCATCGATGGTTTTCATCACGACAACCGACCGTAACAGGCCGGGCAGTTCGGCGATCGCTTTTCGCAGCAGGATCATCTGTTCTTTATTATCTTCGTCCGATTCCGGGTTTGATGCGATTTCAAACTCTTCAACCGGTGTATTGCTTTGCAGTTTTTCATATTTTCGTTTTCTAAACTCGTCGATCGCAATATTTCGTGCGATCGAGTAGAGCCAGGTATAGAGTGTCGAATTTCTCTGAAACCGTTTCAGGTTCTTGTATCCTTTTAAAAAGGCCTCCTGAACAACATCTTCAGGATCTACACTGCTACCTGCAACATACGCTTTCATGGCACGATGGAGTCGCGGATAGAGTTCGCTGATGCTGCTTTTGAACTCCTCTTTAATAGGTTGATCCATAGTATTTCCATCGTGTTCGGGCCATCAGTTCGTGCTTATTGTCGACGTTGCATAAATCGGGCGGATGACCGTTGCGACCCCTGCTGCCTCTGACCTGCCATTAAACCCGGTCTCAAGCTCTGATATTCGGATACGGTCAGCAAATTTCTAAGGTCTTCATGGATGGTACGAATTTCATCCATATTCTGTTGCATCTCTTCAGCATCTACTTCACCTTCATTTTCGAGGCGTTGGATCTGCATATTTTTTTGATGTTCACTGATCTGATTCAGTTTTGCGATCACTTCATCCACTTTATTTTCGTCAATTTCCGCATTTGTAACGATGGTGCGGTTTCGCAAAGACCGGAATTCATGCTGTTGTTCAATACGCTCCAGCCGAATCGATTGCAGTTGAGAAATCTGTTGATCCGTTAATATTTCACGGATCGCTTCCTGATGTTCAATCATCCGTTCAGATCGGTTTACCTGCATGCTTCTTTCCGCTCTGAACAAACCTTGGCTGCCGTCCCTGCGATTGTCTCTTACATTACCGCGTCGGTTATTGTCTCTTCTCTGGCCGGTCATCTGTCCACGTGAACCGTTTCCACGTATTCCTGGACGTTGGAATTCTGATCGTCTCTCAATCTGCAGAGCAATCAGATCTGTTTTCTGTTGCTCGGTTAAATTGAGTTCATCACCATGTTGCATGATGATTTGTTGTACACCGGGCAAATATGCTGACCGGTTCTGAATCTGTGCATTGACTGAGGATAGAAATCCCCAGAAAAAAAGGAGGTTGAGTGTGAGAATTACTTTCATTTGTTCTGCCATTTAGTGGAATTATTGTTTTTGTGTTTCTGTTAGTTTAGACGGTTTGATACCGTATCGGTTTGAAATTTTTTACATTTATTTTTTAAAATTGATCAAAAAAGCGCTTCCGAACTGTCAGTATGCTAATTGAGGGGTGATTTTAACCACCAGAATGGCTATCTATAGCTTTTTGAACCATTGAAACAGTAAAAGATGACCTGGAAAGAGACCATAAAGTATTACGCTGAAAAAGCAGAGATCAGTGCACCTCTGACAAAAAATTTAATTTCGTTAACCGGATTACTGGAGGAGTATCTCGTAAAACGAGGTGAACATTCATTGCAATCTCTTTCATCGGAGCTGCCGGAATTAACGGCCCGTGCTTTTCGTGATTCTGAGAGTGGTGCCAATGAGAAATTGTGTGAACGAATTGCCCAAATGAGTGTGGATGAAATCCGTAATCTGTTACGTCTGACCACCATATTTTTTCATCTGGTCAACTCCCTTGAACAGCATGAAATCATCCGGATCAACAGAGAGAGAGCAAAGAAGATCGATATTGATCACCCGCGAGCTGAGAGCATTGCTGATGCACTCAAATTTTTTAAGAAGAGCGGATTCAGTTATGATGATGCATTGGAGATTTTTAAGAAATTGGATATTCAACCAACCATCACGGCACATCCAACCGAAGCGCGACGAAGGAGTATTCTTCATAAACAGGAGAATATTACAGAGATGATTGGGGATCTCGACGATGATGATTTAACTCCCAATGAAAAGGATGCGAGGTTAAAGCAAATTGTGAATGAAATCGCCCTTTTGATCTCCACTGATGAGGTGCGTTCTGAAAGGCTTACGGTTGAAGATGAGGTGGAAAACGGACTCTTTTATTTTACCAGTTCAATCTGGAGTACCATCCCGAGGTTATATGATGAGGTGCGGTCAGGGTTTGCCCAGCAATACGATAAAGTTCCTGATTTACCAATCATCATGAGGTACCGGTCATGGATCGGAAGCGACCGGGATGGAAATCCGAATGTAACCCGTGATGTGACATGGAATACGCTACTGGAGCATCGCAGTGCAGCATTAAAGCTCTATTTGAAGGAGTTGGAAAAAATCAGGCGATATCTCTCAATTTCTCAAAATCTGGTGAATGTGTCGGATGAGCTCGTCAAATCACTGAAAAAGGATGAACAGGAAGTTCCACTTAGTACGCAGTATAAAAGGCATTATAAGAACGAACCTTACCGCCGAAAACTGACCCATATCATGCACCGTATGCGGGATATGTTGAACGATTTGAAGGGAAGCGAGGGGGATGTGTTAAAATCATCAGAAAGTTATCGTGCGGCCGATTTCATAAACGATCTGGATCTGATTTTTGATTCATTGGTTGAGAACGGACTGGAAGATGTAGCGCGATACGGGGATTTTAACGATCTGAAAATCCGGGCCTACACGTTTGGATTCCATCTGGCTGCGCTTGATATTCGTCAACATAGCGGTGTCCACGAAAAAGCGGTGGCTGAACTGCTGTCGGCGGCCAATGTGAACGATCAGTACAGCTCCTTGAATGAGAAGGAGAAGGTAGATCTGTTGGTGCAGGAGCTACGTAACCCACGGCCGCTGGCACCCAAAAATGCCAAATTGAGTAAACCGACGGTTGAAATTTTAAATGTGTTCAACCTGATCAGTACGATTCTGGAACTGGATGAGAATGCGTTTGGAAGTTATATCATCAGTATGACTCATGGTGTGAGTGACATGCTGGAAGTGGTGATTCTGGCCAAGGAAGCCGGGTTGTGGTGGTTTGAAAATGGAGGTGTCGAAAGTAAAATTGATATTGTCCCGCTTTTTGAGACGATTGAAGATCTGGATATCAGTGCGGGTTTGATGGAGGATATCCTGGAGAATCCGATCTATAACTTGCAGTTGAAAGCGAGAAATAATTTTCAGGAAGTGATGCTGGGTTACTCCGACAGTAATAAAGATGGCGGGTACTGGATGGCCAACTGGGCACTTCAAAAAGGTCAGCTCGAATTGGGCAGGGTGTTACGGGATAAAGAGGTTGATTTCAGATTGTTTCATGGTCGTGGCGGAACCGTTGGCAGGGGGGGAGGCCGTTCGAATCGTGCGATTTTAGCCCTGCCATCAATCAGTAACAACGGACGTATCCGGTTTACGGAGCAGGGTGAAATTATCTCATTCCGATATTCACTCCCGGAAATTACGAGAAGACACCTGGAACAGGTTGTGAATGCCGTGGTACGTGTGACTGCCGGCGAAGGGCAGAAGCCGATCCAGGAAGGTGAACAGGCAGAAGAGATTATGAGTCAGATCGCAAATGGCTCCATGAAAGCGTACAGGGAGTTAATCGACGATGAAAACTTTTGGAATTGGTTTAAAACCATCACTCCGGTAGAACATATCGGTAATCTTCCAATCGCATCCCGGCCGGTATCAAGAGGCGGAGACAAAGGTCTGCAGTTTGCCAATTTAAGAGCGATACCGTGGGTATTCGGGTGGACACAGGTAAGGTATAATGTGCCCGGATGGTTTGGATTGGGTTCTGCTCTGGATGAGTTGGTAACAGAAAAACCGGAAGTGCTGGATCATCTGAAAGAGTGGTATCGCGATTGGAGTTTTTTCGGTACCATCGTTGACAATGCACAACGTGAGCTGGCCAGAACCCATTTGATGACCACCGAGTTGTACACACAAATGGGCTCCGATGAAATGCACAAACGAATTATGGCCGATTTTGATAAGACCAAAAAACTGATTCTGGAGATTACCGAACAAGAGGAGATTCTGGATATGAGGAAAGTGATTCAGAATTCAATTGAGTTTCGAAATATTTTCACCTATCCGTTGAACGTGATGCAGGTGGAGTTGTTGAAGAGGTGGAGTGTAGCCGAATCGGAAGATGAACTGAAAGAGTTAAAACTGGCACTGTTTCTGAGTATCAACGGTGTTTCTGCAGCGATGCAGAGTACAGGTTGACCCACTTTAAAAGGACTTAAGGAAAAAGGTTCTATGTTGAATTGTGTGGGCGATATTTAATTA
>JBBDJK010000067.1:0-5195 GCA_040879905.1 Balneolaceae bacterium
GTCCCGGCGCATGCTTCTCCCAGGAATCATTGCCGAAATAGTTGTACCCGGACCCGGGAGCAAGGATCAGTTCATCATAGGTAATCGTTCGTTCGTCCACCAAATTGAGGCATTTGGACTTGGGGTCCACACTTTCAACCTCTCCCAGCAATACACTCACATTTGAATATTTTCCGACAATGGCCCGGATCGGGGCGGCGATATCACCGGGAGAGAGTGCAGCCGTAGCTACCTGGTATAGCAGGGGCTGAAACAGATGATGGTTAGATTTGTCGATAAGGGTCACTTTGGCATCCGATTTTCGCAATTCCCTGGCCGCAGAAATTCCCCCGAACCCTCCACCTACGATAACAATATGCCTTCGTTTTTCTTTATCCATATCTCTCCAGAAACTCTTTTAAAACAATCGCGTGATTGTGTGTCTCGTTCTTCGCCGCATACAGAAGTGTAATATTCTGGTTTTCGGCAATATTAAGTAACTTTTCAATCAGCTTATGCTTTACAGCCAGCTCGTTTTCATACCGTTTTTTGAATTCTTCAAACTTGTCCGGATCGTGATCAAACCATTTTCGCAGCTCCGGCGATGGGGTGATCTCCTTCATCCACTCATCCAGTTGTGCTGCTTCTTTCGATACACCTCTTGGCCATAACCGGTCAATTAACACACGGTATCCGTTATCGGCCGGATCTTCATAAATACGCTTGATTTGAAAATTTTGATGAGTCATGATATAAATAACACCATTTCTTTTACCCCTCCAATAGATTCGAAATACCAAGAGATTTTACCTGGTCTGGTGCCAAATCGGCACGTTTTTTCGACATTTCGGGTGTGGCGGGCGGGAATATTTCTTTGGTGTTTTTGCTCATAACTCTTTTCCATTTTTTATTACAGACCTCCAAGGTTTCCAAAACCTTGGAGGTCTTGATATTTAATTATCCTTTGTACGTCAAAACACGTCCCCAGAGGCTCTTCGTACCCCAAATACCCCGGCGCAGTGTTTCGAGTTGTACAATCTGGCTGTGATCTACAAAGACGTTTACTTCCGGGCCGTAGTTCTTGATGTACCAGGCAAACACCTCGGGATCAGCGGCTTCAAACATCAGCTTCTCCAGGCCGATCTCGTTGATAAACTGTGCCGGCACCTCCGTTCTCCACGGATCGGCATTTTCGGTGATACCTTCCGACTCAATCATGATCATATAGGCACCCGCATCCACAAACCGTTTGGCCTGTTTTACGGCATAACCGGTGTCGAGCGTTCCCTCGCTCTCCAGTTCGCCTTTGGCCGTATCGCCGCCGGCGCCAAACTGGATTCCGATTTCGGGCTTCGCCTTCAGTCCGGCTTTCTGAACGCGTTCAATTAGCCGCAGCCAGTCGTCCGTCGGCAGCGTGATAAACCCGGCAGACAGCTCTATGATATCAAAACCATAATCCTTGCAGGTTTCGATATACTGGTCAACCGCCTCTTTTCCCTGAGTAAGCACATACTCCATAAATCCGCCGGTGGAAACCAGCGCGGCATGATCGTGGGCGATCTCTATCAACTCCCGCACCGCTTTTTTCGGCATAATCGAAAATGATCCGCCTGAAAACTTGAGGGAGTCTACGTGTTCACCCACCGTTTCCATAATATCCTGCAGATATCGTTTTCCCATCACGGAGTAGTAAGGGCCGCGAATTTCAGTAATTCCCGTTTTCCTGGGTTTCGGTTCCCGTTCGTTCTTATTCAAAAAATCAAATGTTTTTTCTTGTGTCATAACAATCCTGTTTATTTGTAAAATTTACGACCTGACAGCGTGCCCCGGCGTTTTTCTCCCGAAGCATCGGGATCAGCGTCAAGTGTTCAAGTGACTAATCACACCATTTCAATTTCAGGCTCTTAACCTGCAACGCTAACAGATCCGGCAGGTGCTGTCAGGTTGTTCATTCGACGCTGTGAAGTCAATTTAATTTTCTGCCTTTAGCTTCACATTTTTCAACAAATCCATCAGTTCAGAAACTGAGTAGTTTTCAAAATCCTGTACCATTTCGATGATCTGTTCCCTCAGATCCACTGAAGTATACGGTTCAGCCAGGTTTTCGAATTTTTCAATGATCGTCTCCCAACTTGCCGGACGGGTATGGAATCCCTCATAATCTTTCTTGTTGATGGAATGAGTATCACCGTTCTTCAGTTGAACAGTCAGCGTTGTTGGCATCTCATCAGGAAACCGGTCGCTGTACTCCTGTTTTGGAGATACTTTTACCCTTTTGAGCAGACTCTGAATATCGTCTGCCTCAATCCGCTCTTGTTTATATTGAGCGGGCAGCACTTGTCCATCCAACAGAGCGGCTGATACCATATACTGCAGGCTGTGATCGGCCTCTTCCTTAAATCGAACAATCGTCTTGTCGCCCTCCTCGCCGCCACCGATGATGTGATAAGCCACATCAAAAATCTCAATGTCTATACTTTCAACATCATCAGCTTCAATATCATGTTTATCCATTAATTCCATCATGGCTTCGATGGACGACTGCGAGTGGATCTCCGCATTGTACTTTTTGATGATGGTTCTTGTCACCCGTTCCAGATCTTCGTTCTCCCAATCGATAGAAAACTCTCCCGCAATAGCATCCATAAAACCCTTGTTGCCTTCAAATACGGCAGGAGGACCGGTAATTCCGTATTTGGCAAGGTATGCCGCATGGGTTCCGCCAAGCGCAGTGTGGGGGTAGGCCAGGCCTTTCCAGTTGGAAAGTGCCCCGGTTCGGGTCACCCGCAGGGCGTTAAGAGCGGTACCAGCGATTGCTATGGCATTTGCAGTTTGATCATCATCCAATCCAAGCGCTTTGGAAACCCCGGCAGCCACAGCGTATGATCCCTGTGTGGTGTGATCAAACCCCTTATCCCTTACCGGAGCTTCATCACTCAGCCGGCATTGCACCTGGTAGGCAACGGCCAGCGCCGTTAAAAAATCTTTCCCGTTCAGGCCTGTTGTTTCTCCGGCCGCAAGAACGGATCCGATATTATCGCTCGGGTGACAGGTTTCACCTTTGGCCAGGTAGCTGTCATTAAAATCGAGATATCGCACCAGGGCACTGTTGTACAGGGCTGCGCGGTCGGGGGTGGTTTTCCCACCGCCAATTAGCGTGCTCATTTCTGAACCGCCAAAATCTTCAATCATGTTCCGGATCGCTTTTACCGGAGGGCCTTCTATTGCGCCTATTGCGGTTCCAAGGGAGTCGAGCAATCGTATTTTGAGTTGCTGTTTTGTTTCTCCTGATAAATCTTCAAAAGAAGCAATGTTCGTGAATCTTGCTAATTTGTGTACAATCATAACTGTTGTCCAGTTTTTGAAAAATTATAGTACTAAAATTCATTAAGCAGAAATTTCATAGGTGCAGGCGTGATCTCCTTCAGCGATATAAGTCGTCCGTTCCACATTTCTTTCAAATAATCTTTGATAAAAATGAGCCTCTAACTGACATGGAAGTGTTGTCTCTTTCACCACTTCACGAAACGGACAATTACACTCCTTTACGGTTTCCAAACTCTCCTCTTTTTGTGTGTGATGCTCCGGCATAAAGCCCTCCTCCCGTAACATCCCCATTAACGCCCCGATAGATGATCCATCCTCTTCCTGCTCAGCCTCATCCATCAGGCGTTTAGCCTTTTGGAATCTTTTTTCCCAAAACTGTTCGAAGAAATCTCTCATCAATGCGTCTTCTCCATTTTTTTTCAGGAATTTCAAAAACTCTCCCATCATTTTCGATTCATGGGATGGAAATTGATCGTGCCCGTCTCCGGTCAGTATATATTGCAGGCTCGGCCGCCCTGGCCCTGACCGAACATACCCACGCTGAATGGATCCATCTCTTTCCATTTGAAGAAAATGCTCCCTGAGTGTTGTTTTGGCAAGATCTGTTCTCTCTACAGCTTCATCAACCGACAGTGTTCCGTTTCGTTTAATCAGCTCTAACAACTTTTTTTTTACATCACTCATAAGATTGGTTCTTTAGTTCAATTTATCCGAAATCGGTTGAATCAGTTCTTCTACAATGTTCCGGTTCAGCTTCCTTACTTCAGCTACCAGTGTTTCCAGGCTCTTCATCATTATTCGATAGGTGCTGCATGCGTGTTCAGGGAGATCAAAATGATGGGTGACTTTTTCCATTTTGTCCATTCTCTTGTTCAGTTCTTTTTGATCTTCCCGGATGATATCGATCGATTTTTTTAAGCCTTGAACGACACCATCCAACACTTCATTTTTTGCAGACTCAAATTTTTGGATCTGTCTGAAAAATTTGTTCCGCTGAAATTTTAAATGCAGCCTTAATCGTTTATTAAACGGTTCAAATTCCTCTTCTAAAATTTTCAAAAAGTGATCCTGAATTCCGTGCACTTTATAAACACGAGGCAGAGTATCGTTTACATTATCAAGAGGTTCAAAAATGGTGTCATAACCCGTTTTACAGAAATGAGCACATTTTCCTGCCAGCCCATATTCCTGCATTTGTTCAGGAGATTCAGTTCCATTTTCGAAATGATCATCCAGAACATGGTTTTTCTGTTTTATCCACTCCAGTACCTCCTCTTCATTCCATTTCAATTCTGTACAAACCTGACGAAGAGTTTTATTCTGATGATTCTCGGGTTTTAATCCTATGGAATGGAGCAGGCCTTTTGCAGAATCGCTCACCGATACAATCTGACCTACGGTTGCCTGTGCGCTAAGTTGATGTACCGTTTTCGCTGTATTCATGATTATTTTCTTTTATTTATTTACTCGCCTTTCCGGTAGCTATTTGCCTCTGTAACCGTTTGAAAGTGATAGGCAATGGCCTGCCAAGTTTAGATTCGGCAGGTCAGCTATTGTATTTCAGTCTGTTTACAAGATACGGACTGAATGAATAAAAACCAATAAAAACGGTTATATCCGTTTTTATAGTTGTAAATGGTTTCGAAAACTGATAACTTTTTGACGAACCATCAAATCATAGGATAGCCAGTCATGGCGTATATCGTTACCGAACCCTGTATCAAATGCAAATACACCAATTGCGCTGCCGTATGTCCGGTGGATGCATTCAGGGAAGGCCCGAACTTTTTAACTATCGACCCGCTGGAGTGTATTGATTGCGATGCGTGTGTTTCGGAATGCCCGGTGGAGGCCATCTATCCCGACGATGAGGTTCCTGAAAAGTGGGA
>JBBDJK010000068.1:0-5157 GCA_040879905.1 Balneolaceae bacterium
AGTATAACATAACTTGCTGAATAAAAATGGCAGTTTTGGAAACTATTTATCCATTAGGAGTAAATGAGTGACAGCAGCTAATACAATCGCGTGATGAACCGTACCATTTTTAATGAGATCAAAAAAATCTTTCAACGGTATTTGATGAACGAGGATGTCTTCTGTTCCGTCTGGTTCCTGTTGTCCGGTTTTTATACAGTCGATCGCGAAATAGAGATGGATATAATTATTGAGTATTGCAGGGTTTGAACTCGCTTTTCCGATCTTCGTCCAGTATTCAGAGGTGAAACCGGTCTCTTCAGCCAATTCTCTTTTTGCTGCATCCAACGGATCTTCATTTTCGTCGACTATACCGCCGGGGATTTCGAGTGATGATTGATCAATTCCGGCACGGTATTGTTCTACCAAAAGGATCTCATTTTCGGGTGTCAGGGCAATTACGTTGATCCACTCCGGGGCATCCAATATAAAAAAATCAACAGCTGTATTCTTTTGATCGGGAATTAATTTAATTTCATGCAACGAAAAAACAGGAGTTTCATAGACTTTCTTATCTTGTACGATATCCCATTTGGGTTTGGAAAAAGAGAACGGGTCAGACGTTGACATATTTTTTTGTAAAGTGATTGAAATATTTAGTGTAAATAGTTATGGATAAACGGATAGAGATAAAAGCAGACTCTTATTCAAATGAAAAAGAGCTTGAGAAGCTGGTCATAAAAGCGTGTGACCTTATGGAAAAGATATATCAAGATGGTGATTATCCCAAGTTGATGGTTAAACGTATTTGGTCAGAACATAATCCGATAATAACGGGGGAAATGGCTTTACCAAGTGCATATCGCTGGTATCTCAAAAGAGAGATGAAAAAATTATTGGAGAAGGGAGCAGAATTGACCGTATTTGCTTCACGTCCGCGAGTGGATCTGAATGATCCGGGCTTGTTTGATAATACGGATGAAGATGAGTGGGATATTACTCAGAAGAAGTTGTTTTTGTTTAGTCCTGAACGGATTGATATCTCTCTGAATCGACTGGAACACTATACCGGAACACGGCCGGAAGATTTTCAAAGATATATTTTGTTTACCAATTACGATATGCATGTAAAGGTGTTTCATGATCTCTATCCGGACTGTGTAAAACCGGACCGGGCTGCCCAAATGCCTGCATATCACCATAAACTGCCTGATAATAAAGGATTTTCACTTGTTAATATTGGGGTGGGGCCATCCAATGCAAAAACGATATCGGATCATGTTGCAGTATTGCGTCCGGATGCAATGATTATGGTAGGGCATTGCGGCGGACTCAGAAACCACCAGGAGATTGGGGATTTTGTCTTAGCTACGGGTTTTATGCGATCAGATGGTGTTCAGGACGATATACTTCCGCTGAATATTCCCATTACTCCAAACCATATGTTAAATGTTTATCTAAAACAGATATTGGATAATAAGGAGCTGAATTATCGTTTGGGTACCGTCTACACAACAGCCAACCGAAACTGGGAGTTTATGAAGAAACGGACTGTACATGAGATCCATATCAGCCGCAGCGTTGCGATCGATATGGAATCTGCAACCGTTGCGACCAATGGGTATCGATATCGAATACCGTTTGCCACACTCCTCTGCGTGAGTGATAAACCACTTCATGGTGAGCCAAAGCTGAGTAGTACAGCACAAACATTTTATCAGAACTCGAAGGAGATGCACCTGAAAATAGTGATCAGGGCACTTGAAATGAGTAAGGAGAATAATCCGGAGGGGTTGCCAAATGCCAGTATCCGCGCGATTAATGAACCACTGATGGGTGGATCTTAAAGGATAAAAATGCAGGATAAAAATGAATAGTGGCTACAAAATTAAACAGATTTCAATTTAGTGAAACAGACGATTCCTTTTGCAAACTGATCTTCAATATGAAAACCGGCTTTTTTAAAAAGTTCGTTGCTCTTTTTTAATGTCCAGAATTTGATGCCGCTCCATTCGGCAGAATTTTGCAACACCCTTCCGTACCATGAATCAGAGAGTAAAAGATGCATCATAAAGAGAGTGCCTTCCTCCTTTAACACCCTATGGCACTCATATAGCACCTTCATTTCATCACTCAATTCATTCAGGGTGCCGCCCATAACGATACCATCAAACGTGTTGCCAAAAAAGGGAAGGTCTCTGGCGTCGGCCCGGATCAGTAAGATATCCGTTTCGTCAGCTTCTGCTTTGATGCGTGCTTCTTCCAGCATGGCCATGGAAAAATCAATTGCAACCGATTCACATTTCGGCTCACTCTTTTTGAGGGATCTCGCATACATTGCCGTTGAGCACCCGATATCCAGGTATTTACCCCCCGGTTTTGGCGCGATCCATTTTTCAAGAAGTACTTTTTCCTTTTCGATTGGAAAAGGTTCACCGGTCAAGAGGGACAGAGATCGTACCCTCCAGATATCTTCGTATACAGTGGCAGTCAATTTCCAGTGATTAGTCGATTGAGCAAGCGTGTAACTCTTCTCTTTTGTCAACAGGTCTATAATATTATTCTTGATGACATACTCATCTCCCTTTTTAGAACAGATCGTCCCATTAAAAGGCCTGGAGAGCTTGGTGACTTCCTCCGGCAGTGTGATACTTTCACTATCATGAAGTGGTGATCGGACTTCTATATTCATATCAAAGACCTATTAAATTAACAGAAACAGCAAAGGTTGCATCTTAACTACGTTTTAAACACAACATCAATCTCATTCAAATGGTTCTGATAGATGAATCATTGGGTTAGAATCGATTACATTAAAACAAACAGAGCAAATCATTTGCTGCTACACTTCCGATACGCAAAACAGGATCAGGTGTTACGTTACTTTTGAATGATGATTGAAATCTGGGCCCCTTTTTCCACACCCAGCATCTCCTTTGCATTTCCTTTGTTGATAGCGATTTCCAGCTTATCAGAGCCGCCGATATAGGCCACCGGCTCACCATCGGTTACGGAGGCAAATGTAGTTGATATCTCGTTCAGAATTGTATTACCGACATAGATTCTGATATTGTCAGAATTCCGGATATTATCTTTAATCAGATCAGATGGGATATTTGTGATCAGGTTTCCGTACCGGTCAATGTGAACAATCCAACCTTGAATACCGTCTTTATCCGAAATCGGAACCGCCCACCTGTAGGTAACCAGTTTTTCGAGCGGATTTCCCAGATCTTTTAATAGCCGGCCGGCGGAGAGATGAGCTGCAACAGGTGCAAATATATCACGGCCATGAAATGTTTGGGATTGTTTAGTTCTCCAATAATTTTGATTGTCCAACGTCACGGCTTTATAGTCAAAATCTTCTGCAATGAGTGAGAAAATGCCGTTATCGGGGCCAACGAAAAACTGATTATTTATCTTGATGGCAACCGGCCGTCGTTCCGTACCAACCGTCGGGTCAACCACCACCAAATGAACGGTACCAGATGGAAAAAGCATGGCAGAATTTCTGACAACCCAGGCGCCTGCCATCGTATCGTGAGGAGGTATTTGATGAGAAATATCTATCAGCCTTACATCCGGTTTAATACCCAAAATCACCGCTTTCATAGCACTTACATAGTGATCCTGATACCCAAAGTCGGTCGTAAGTGTAATAATTGAAGATGATTGCATGCCTTATATTAAGAGCCGTAACTGTTCAGCATTACCGGCATCACCAACATCAGCATCTGTTCGCTGTCGTCCTCTTTTGCCGGTTTAACAATCCCGGCGCGGTTCGGGGTCGAAAATTCAAACTTGGCTTCATCACCATCTACATTATTCAGTACATCAGCCAGATATTTTGCATTAAATCCGATCTCCATTTCATCTGCACTATAATCGCATGAGATGGTCTCTTTCGCTTCACTGCTCATATCCAGATCTTCAGCACGAATCGTTAATTTATCTTTCTGAACCTGTAACCGTATCTGACGGGTAGTTGAACTTGAAAAGACGGAGACACGGCGAACCGTAGAGAGCATTTGTGCTTTGTCGATCAGTAATATTTTATCATTGTCGCGTGGAATCACGGATTCGTAGTTCGGATACTGCTCGTTAATCAGTCGGGTGATTACAATCGTATTCCCACTGTGGAATTGAGCATGATCCTCTGAAATAGTCAGGTCACAGTCATCCCCGTCAAGTGATTTTGAAACCAGGTGAAGTGCTTTATCCGGCACGATAAAAGCGATCGGTTTTTCTGATGTAAAATCACGATTCACATATTTAACCAGTCGATGTCCATCGGTTGCAACAAACTTGGATTCGGATGAACCGATATCAAAAAAGACTCCCATCATAGCCGGACGCAGGTCGTCGGTTGATACCGCAAACATCGTTCTGTCAATGGCATTCTGTATCAGATCCGTACTTGTGGTGAGTTGCAGCCCTTCATCCATATTTGGGATTTCAGGAAAATCGTCAGCTTCCTCACCTACAAGCTTATACTTACCTTTATCCGTTTTGAACTCCACATTCTGATTTTCATCCACTTCAAAGAAAACCGGGATATCAGGAAGTTGCCGAAGGGTTTCAAGCAGGCGCCTCGCGGGAATGGCAATGGATCCCTCCTCTTCAATCTCAGCGTTGATATATTCAATAATGGAGATTTCAAGGTCGGTAGCTGTAAGTTTCAGACGCCCTTCTTCACTTTCAAAGAGAATGGTTTCTAAAATTGGAAGCGTTGCTTTTGTAGGTACGGCTCCGATGACCGCTGAGAGTCCGTCGTTTAAATCTTTACTGGATACGTTAAATTTCATAGCCTGATGTCAATGGTTTTAAAGTCTGATCTTTCGGTTACTGATGGATTGTATCAGTACCGTTTTCAATCTTGCACAATATAATCATCTGAACCCTTTTGAACCGACCGAATAATGGTCTGAAATCACAATAATAGGATCGAATGACCGGGATGATGATGTAAAAATCTCTTCAGCTTATACTAACAAATCCTGATTCTTACTGCAACCATCAAAACTACACAAAATCAGGGAATAATAGGTACTCAAAAGCTTGATTTTCATTTTTTATGTTTTTCACCGATACTGTTCTTAAAAAAATAGATTAACTATGACAATATCTTTTATTCTGGTCATGTTCATTCTGCCCCTTTTGATAATAGCTGCCGCTATC
>JBBDJK010000069.1:0-2562 GCA_040879905.1 Balneolaceae bacterium
CTCTGTTTCTTCTTCAAGCATGCTTTGCACATAGAATTTTGATCCATCTTCTCTTCGATCTTCTCTGGAGATAGATTTTATGTAATAAAATTCAGGGTGATCCTCATCCATTTTTTCAAAAAAATCAGCGTATAACAGATCGGTTCTGTATGAGCATCCAAAAATCAATGCACATTTATTTTTGTACTCACTTTCAAAAAGTTCATAGATCATCCCTCTGAAGGGAGCAATACCCGTCCCGGTTGCAAAAAAGATGTAGTTAAAATCCTGTGCATTTTCAGGGAGCAGAAATCGTCTGCCACTTGGGCCGGTCATCTTTACTTTGTCACCCGGTTTTAAATCGGCAAGATGGTTAGAGGCTACGCCGAGGTATATCTTATTCTCAAGCTCTTCTACTGTGCGCTTTACAGTTGTTGAAATCAGGTGTTTTTCACCCTTTTCACCGGATGATGGCGATGAAACGGAGTATAATCTCATTTTATGAGGTTTACCGGTTGAACTGTCTACACCGGGTGGCAAGATGCCAATGGACTGGCCCACTTTTACCCGATTCACCAATTCTGTACCGGATATATCAAATGTAATATGCCTGACAAAATTTGGGCTCGACTCTTTAGTCGCTACATAATTTTCGACAACCGTCACTTCAATAGGCGTGTTTTTTGAATAGATGTTCAGTTCTACTTCAGGTAATTTAATATCAGACATTTCAGGTATTGGATTAAAAAAATATGTTTATTGGTTTGTTTGAATTTAGTCAATCGGAAAATAACCAATTTTATAAAAAATTGTAGATATTTAACGATCACAAGGGAAATTCGATGATTTCATCAAACAGATCATTAACTTTTTCCATCGAATGTGAGGCCATCAACAGCAGAGCTCCTCTTTTTTTAGCAGATTCAAGCATCTCTAAAACTGTTTTCCGGCTGGCGTCGTCTAAGCCACGAAGGGGTTCATCCAGAATAAACAGTTCAGGCTCTACGATAAAAGCAGCACATATCTGAACTTTCTTTTTCATACCAGTTGAATAAGTGCCAATCGGTTCATCCATTTGTCCCAGATGAAGCAAATCAAAAATCCGTGATATCTTATCGGGTGCATTTTTGTCCCATTTACCCCTGGTTCGCAGAATCCATTCCAGTAATTCTGAAGCTGTCAGGTGTTTTGGCAGTGATTCCTCATCATGAACCAAACCCACCTGTTTTAAATAATCATTGGGTTTTTTGTGAATATCCAACCCATGATATGTAACAGATCCGGCACTGGGAAAGGAGTTGAGCGATAAAATGCGCAAAAAAGTGGTCTTACCGGAACCATTTGGGCCAATAATTCCAATCCCGTTACCCTGTTCAAACCGCATAGATATATCCGAAAATATGGGCTTCCCTGCTTTATACTGCTTGGTAAGATTTTTAATGATCAACATAATCTATCTATAATTTTACTTCTTTTTTGAGTGAGGCTACTCCATATACAGAGACCATAAAGGATGTGATCAGGTATACCAACAACACCATCATTTGAGTAAACATTTCGGGTATTCCGAACACAAAAAGCTGTAGGTTCATACTAAGTAAAAGGGGAATCACCCATCTCAATTGCATCCAAAACCGGCTCAAAATCCAGGTCTTGGATGAACCGAGCCATCTGAACAGCCATCCGGGAGCCATTTCCTCTCCGATCGTAAGAATTGAAAAAAAGTGGTGAAGCAGAGCGAAGATCAACCAGATATACATTAAAAACTCCGGGTCAGGCCTTTGATACGCAATAAACCAAACCAGTAAATGCCCGGCGGCCGCCACCCTTCCTGACGGTATTTTTCGGTCTAATTGGACCAGAAATTGCCAAATATGCATTTTTAAAGATTTGGGCACCCACCACAACTGACTCACTTCCCTGCGTGATGTAAGCTCTTCTCCTTTCAAATTTGAACCAAAAAATTCAAGAAAAAATGAACTTGTCGAGTAGTAGTTGATCACCATTTGCCCGGATAGAAATTTATAATAAAGTAGTGCTATCATAAATAGCAGTGCCATAAAGAACAATTCAACAAGTATGCCTAATGATTGATTGATGACTGATCCTGCCACAATAACCAATGATCCGGTTAAAACAATGATGATGGTGTTCAAAAGGCTTGGTATGGATCCCGGATCGATCGGATATTTAAAATAGTCTGCCATCTGCTTTCGTAGTCTCCTGCCTTTATCAGATTCTTTCCAGAATAGAGAATCAAATCCACTTTTGGAGTACCTGGCTAAGGATAGAATCGCCATACCGGTCAAAAAGAATGTACTGTTGAGAAATACGAAGCATTTATCAACAAATTGATGTAACGGGTTATTCAGATCAACAAAAATCAGAACGGCAAAAAGTAAATAAACAGGCCATGTGAGCCTGATAACTCTTTTAATTAGATACCTGTTCAGGTGTTCTCTGTTTGAATTACCAAGTTGTAATAATGCGATATTTCGATCCGGAAACAGTAGATAGGGTGTGGAAAATGCGATCAAAGCCGATAAAATCAGCAGCAGATAGCGTATTGTAATCAAACGTTCT
>JBBDJK010000069.1:2662-5147 GCA_040879905.1 Balneolaceae bacterium
TTATTTAAAACGCTTTTCAAAAGTTGGATTTTTTCAAATCTGAGTTACTGAATTTATAAACTTGTTTCGTATATTGCCCCCATTGAATAGAAAAGCGTTTCCATAAAGAAAAAAGTACTATCAAGTATGAAATTTTACGTATGTATTAAGCAGGTTCCCGATGTAAATGCCCCCCTTCAGATTAAGGACGGACAACTTATCCAGGATTCTGACAGAAACATTTTAAATGCCTATGATGCCTCCGCTGTTGAGGAAGCACTTGTTCTTCAGGAAACACACGGAGGAGAAGTGAATGTTGTGTTAATCGGGCCGGAAAAAGCTAAAGAGACCCTAAGAAAAGCATTAGCTATGGGAGCCGATACCGGAACCCATATACTTACCGGAGGTAATGAGGAGTATGACTCATACTCTTATGCAAAGATATTGGCTGCATTCTTCAAGGATAAAGAGGTTGACTACATTCTCTGCGGGAAACAGTCGCAGGATACCGATGCGGGCCTCACCGGTTCGATGCTCGCTGAACTGCTTGGATTACCTTATACAACCAATGCGGTGGGGTTATCAAAAGAAGAGGAGCAATTACTGGTAAAAAGGCAGGGTGATGCCGGACAGGAGATGATCCTGCTCCCCTCTCCAGGCCTGGTTACCTGCTCAAATGATATGAACGATCCCCGTATACCAAGCCTGAAGGGAATTATGCAGTCCAAGCGAAAACCGGTAGAATCTATTCCGATCACCGACCTGGATGCTGATGTAAGCCCGGGTAGCTCCAAAACCAAAGTCACCGGTTATGAAGAAAAACCAAAACGGGAACCGGGCAAAAAATATGAAGGCGAACCCGAAGAGATTGCAAAACAAGTCGCGCAATTACTCGACACCGCAGAAAATGTCATCTAAACCAACAGATTCAACAAGATGGATCCTTCTGCCCCAAAACCTTTTTACCCCGGCATTAGCCGGGATTGTCACTTCGCTACGCTGCGTGGGATAAAAGAGGAGCGCTATGCTCCCACTTCAACCCCGACAAATTTGTCGGGACAAACGCTAACGCTAATGCTTTTAAACAATTTCACTCTAACATGAGCACGATATTAACCTATATCTCTATAACTGACGGTAAAATCAAACGTTCTTCCCTTGAAGTACTCTCCCGATGCAAAGAATTGGCTGATCAACATGGAATGGAATCCGCAGCACTCATTATCAGTGATAATGTTTCCGGAGCCATAGATCAATTGAAAAAATATGGCCCTTCTGTACTCTACACAATTGAAGATCCTATTTTCAAAAATCATCTGAATACTCCATTATTGAGAGCACTTTCAGTAGCCATGGAGAAAATTTCGCCGAAGGTTTTAGCCTTCGCTTCCACCGAGAGTTCAAAAGATATACTGGGTGCCCTGGCGGCAAATCAAAATGCTGCATCTCTGGCTGATGTATCTGAATTTGAATTAACAGACTCCGGTGTTAAAGCAAAAAGGCCAATGATGGCCTCTAAAATTATTTCGTCTGTTGAAGCAACCGGTTCACCGGTGATCCTGACTGTACGATCCGGTTCTTACGATCTGGTTGAAAAAACTGCAGACACAAAAGTGGAAGATATTCCGTTTTCATTCAGTGACAATGACCTGAAAATGACTCTTAAAGAGATTGTCAGCGCGACCGGTGACAAAGTGGATCTTTCCGAAGCCGATACGGTGGTCGCGGCCGGACGTGGAGTTAAAGATGAAGTGGGAAGAAAGTTGATCGATGAGCTCGCTTCTGTATTGAATGCAGGTATTGGTGCATCCCGCGCTCTCACAGAAGCAGGTGATTACGATCCCAGTCTTCAAATTGGACAAACAGGAAAAGTAGTCTCTCCTCAGCTCTATATTGCAGTGGGCATATCCGGAGCCATTCAGCATGTGGCCGGTATTACCAACAGCAAGATAATCGTCGCCATCAACAAAGATCCAGACGCTCCCATTTTTGAAATCGCCGATTATGGATTGGTTGGGGATCTATATAAGGTGTTACCACCATTTATTGAGGAGTTGAAAAAAATTAAAGGATAATTTGAGGCAGAAGGCAAAACGCAGAAGGCAAAAGACCAGTTTTAAGGATCGATTTCTTTTCACTCTTCTGCCTTTTGCGTTCTGCCTTCTCACTAATACACTATGGACGACAAATTTGATTGTATCATCATCGGAGCGGGGGTTGCAGGGCTGGCGGCTGCTATGACACTGGCACGAAATAACCTGAAATTTCTATTGATTGAAAAGGGTGAATTTCCAGGCTCTAAAAATGTATCCGGAGGTGTTCTATGGGGCAGCGACCTGGCCCGCCTGGTGCCTGAGTACTGGAACGAAGATGCCGGCTGGGACCGCTTTATCAACCATCGCAGGCTTACATTTATGGATGATCAATCGACGTTCAGTGTCGATTTTAAATCATCCCATTTTAATGAAACCCCTTATACCGGTGTCGTCGTACTCAGGTCAAAGTT
>JBBDJK010000070.1:0-5105 GCA_040879905.1 Balneolaceae bacterium
ACAAGGGGGCAAAACTGATTGAAAAGCAGTTATCGGATCATATTTTATTTTTGATCGGGGTATTTAAAAAATAGTTCAACTGAAACCTCTGCAGTATTTAAGCGTATCAAATACCAGATAATTCATCGATTGGATTGAATATACTAATCGTTACAAGATCTCATAATTTGCTGCTCATGAAAACTCAATCACATAATAAACGGATTATACCCTTTCTTGTACTCAGTGTATTAATTTTATTTGTACCTCTTCAGACAACATATGCAGAATTCACTAAGGACATTGATAATGAGAATCATCATACTGAAAAATCAGTCAATGAAAACGATCCTTATGAGTCGCATTTCTTCAGAATCCGTGGTATTCCAACAATCCATGTTAAGAGTATAAATGGAAATATCGATGTAATATCGAATCCAAATATTGATGGTATACAAGTCGATTTGTACGTTGAGAGATCGTTTACACTTTGGTCCGGACCAAGAAGTCTGGATGATTTTCGGATTATTATCAGGCAACAGGGTGATCGAATTATAGCATCTGTTGAAGAGCGTCGAGCCGGTTCAACACGGAGAAGAGGCGATATCCGGTTTCATTTTGTGATTCAAACTCCGGGAAATGCAAATACTCAAATAAGGACAGGTAATGGTGATATCACATTGTCTAATCATGAGGGAGAACATTTTCTCCAAAATCAGTTCGGAAATATTGAAGTAGGAAATGTATCAGGAATGCTTCAGGTGTCTACCATAACCGGCGGAATTTATCTTGATCATATTAATGGAACAACATTTGCAAGTTCTGTGAATGGAGATGTTGAGATTGTTGAATGTACGGGTGAAATGAGGTTAAAATCTGTTGCAGGCAACATTTCTGCTTTCTCTTCGACCGGTACATTGGTGGCGGCTACAACAAGTGGAAATATAACATCTGATTTTCGGAATATATCGGTTGGAGTCTATCTGGAATCAGTAAGTGGTAATATCGATTTAATCTTACCTGATGAGACCAGTTATCGAATTGAAGGGAGTGCGATGCAATTCGACTTTTCGGGATTGAAACAAGATTTAATTACAAGTATGACTCGACGTAATCGTGATGCGTCTCTAATAACCGGCGATGGTGATATACCTGTTCAATTATCCACTTTTGCAGGCCGTATTAAAGTTTCACACTCAGAGTAATGCATATCAAATTCATTCAGATCGGAATAATCTGTCTACTGATTTCCATGATGATTGCAATATCAGTGGATGAACTCCGTGCTCAGGAGACTTTTTTTACATTTCCAGATGTGGAACCCATAGAATTGCACCCTGACATGATGATGAATGATGAACAAATTATTTACATCGAGGATCGCTGGCGATTTCATCCGGGTGATCAAATGGAGTGGGCATCACCGGATTTTGATGATTCCGATTGGAGTGTGGTTAGTACAAATCTGACTGAAACCGATCTCTCATTTATTGATTGGACAGGAATTGGATGGTTCAGAATGAATTTGATCATCCATGAAGATTTGAGAGGTAAGCCATTGGCATTGATTATTGATAGGCACCTGGGTGCTTCTGAAATTTATTTGAACGGAATCAAAACACATGAGTTAGGTAGTTTTTCGACGGTACCTTATGAGGTCACTTCTTATAGTAAAGAGGCTCCCATTACTATTGTATTTTCTGAAGATGAGATTCAAACCATTGCCATACGCTTTATAAATCCCAATTATGCAATTACAGGAGATGTGATGGGTTATAACGGATTTCGTTTTCAAATAGGTCAATGGTCAACCTATCAGAATGAGAGTTACTCATATATTACTTCATATACGGGGCGTAATATGTTCTATGCAGGTCTGTTGGTTGCATTTTCCCTCTTCCATATTTTACTGTTTGTTTTCAATCGTAATGAAAAAAGAAACCTCTACTTTTCTCTGTTTGTGGGGCTTTTGGCACTTTTTTCATACTTGTTATTTAAAGTTGAGCTCTCATTTAATACCATCGATTCAATTCAATTTTTCAGGTTTTTGATCGTCACAGAAATATTGGTATTGACATTCGCAGCTCGTTTTACACATAGTATTGACAAGGCTCATACACCAATTTTTGCAAATATGATGCTGTTTGTCGGTCTTGTATTGGCTATAGTTGTTTGGTTTAATCCAGGCAGAAGTTTTTGGTTTATTGAACTTGCTATTTTGTTGTATGTAATTGAAATACTACGATCATTGGCAATGCTTTTTTATCGAAACAGAGGAGCTGTCTGGTTGTTGGGCAGTGGAGTGTTGGTCTTTTTGTTTTTACTGATATACAGGCTCTTTGTTACTTTTGATTTAGTTAACGGTAATATTCAGAATCTGAACATGATCGGTTCAGGGTTTTTAGTCTTATCGATGTCGATCTATCTCTCGAGGGATTTTGCTGTTACTCAGAAAAATCTGGAGATGAAATTGGATGAAGTACAGGATCTTTCTAAAAAAACGATTGAACAGGAGAGAATAAGTAAAGAGAGAGAGATCGAAAGGCGACTATTAGAAGCAGAGAATAATCGTAAGACAACAGAACTGGAAGAAGCACGAGCTCTTCAGCTCTCAATGCTACCGCAAAAGATGCCAACTCTTCCTCATTATGAGATTGCTGTATTTATGGAAACTGCAACTGAAGTGGGTGGCGACTATTACGACTATAGCTTAGGTAAAAACGGAGAACTGGTTTTTGCAATGGGTGATGCTACCGGACACGGCATGAAAGCAGGTATTATGGTTGCCGCGGCTAAAAGTTATTTCCACTCTATGGTTCATGAGTCTGATTGCATCACTATGCTTAGAAGGATGTCTGCAGGCCTCCGGAATATGAATATGCGGATGATGTATATGGGTTTAAGTGTTCTACAGTGTGAAGGCGAAAAAATAGAGATTACAACAGCCGGTATGCCTCCCATACTCCATTTTAAAAAATTTCAAAACTGTGTGGACCGAATTACTTTAAAGGGATTGCCACTGGGAACCAATGTAGAATACCCTTATGAATCAAGAATCATCAAAATGGAGCCGGGTGATTTGATTATGGTTATGAGCGATGGGCTAACTGAGCTATTTAGTCCGGAGAGAGAACTTTTTGGTATTGAAAGGGTCGAAGAGATGTTAAAAAGTTCGAATGGATACAGTGTAAATGATATGATCAATCAAATTAAACAGGTCATCAAGAGGTGGTCGGGAGAGAATAGTACCGAAGATGATATCTCAGTTATGATATTGAAGTATCTGCCTCAGAACACGAATGGGATGAAAAATCAGACATAAAGGAAAAAACGTTTCAAACAATTGAAACCTGAATTCAAATAAGACGTATTATTCAAAAAATTTGAAAGTGATGAAACAGATCCAGCAAATAGTTCTTTTTACACTATCTATTCTGATACTTATTCCATCAATATTGTTTGGTCAAGAAGTAGACCGTGACAATCCCTTTAAAAGAGATCCAATCTTTACAAAACCACTTGAGGAACTATTTGGGAAAAGTGATCATGATGATGCTGATGAAAATCAGAAGGAATCAGACGATAACGAGTTTGAAAGGGCGGTTCGCAGAGTATCTACAACAGGCATTGATCTGGGTGGCACATTGGAAGCAGGTCCGTATTTTAGCAATGCCTTGTACAGTCAGTATCCAAATCTCCCCACATGGCACTTCAACAGGGTAAACGGTCTATTTATGGGTATCAGAAAAGAGCGAATGCAGTGGTATCGATATGGCAGTTTCCTGAAAATACCACAAATAGAACCCCATGGATTTATCGGTTATGGTACAGCTTCCAAGAGATGGGACTACGCAATCGGGCTTGAAAAATTGGTAGGTTTAAATGACAGATTGTTAATTGGCGGAGAATATCATCGCGCTGCTTCAACTGAGGACTATCACAGAGTGGGGCTTAGTGAAGCATCTTTAACATCTATTACAGCAGGGTATGATTTTCTCGATTATTTTATGATGGAAGGTTATGGTCTCTATGCACTTTTCAGAACCAACAGATGGATTGAGGCCGGGTTTTCATTTAGCCGAAATACATTTTCATCACTTGATGTAAAGACCCATTTTTCACTATTTGGAGGTTCCGGCAACTATCGTTTCAATCCTCCGGTGGATGGGAATTCAGATGACATCGATCTGGACATCTATGGTTTATCATTTGCTTTCAATCCCAAAAGAGTGTTGATCTCCGATCGATTTACAGTTTCCGGTAAGGTGATGATGGAACTGGCGGATAACAGTAATAGTGATGAGTTCTACAGGTATAATAAGTATCAATCTGATATTTCACTTTTTTACAATTTTGAACCGGGATCTATTTTAAAGTGGAAAGTACAGGCAGCGAGTATAACAGGTAATGCACCCGATTTTAAAAAACTCTATTTAGGCGGCATTGGCACATTAAGAGGTTCACCCTATAAGTTTTTTAGCGGTAACAGGATGATTGCCAGTAATCTTGAAATTCAGTTTGGAAGGCCATCATCCAGAGCGGGACAATGGATACGAGACTATAATTTGCATCTGGTTCTGTTTCTCGATTCAGGTTGGGTTGATCATACTGACAATGCCGAAAATGCTTTAAAAGGATTTAGTTCTATGAAATTGTCTGATTTTCAACAGGATGCCGGTGTAGGTATCGGATCCGGAGCTTTGCGGTTTGAACTTGCCTGGCCTTTAAAAACATTTGACTCAAGCCCGACGTTTTGGGTTCGTTTTAACCCAACTTTCTAATAAGTGGTATAGTTAGATATAACCGTATTGGAAATGAAAAAGTCTCAGGTCGATCAAAACCCGAGACTGTTCTTTAGGGCATTTTGGCGCCTATTGGCAACCAAAATTTCTTATCTTAAGATATTAAAACTTGTTCATTAGTCCCAACTAAATTCTTGCCCTAAGTAATTGAATAATAAGTAAAAAGTGTTGATATTCGTTATAACTGATCGCGTGATAGAATCAGTTCATTTTTTTTCGAAATACAAAATAGCCTATATTCAATTTCTTTATTTGATTTATAGGAGCCGTATATACCCATCAAATCGATTGAATTGATCAAATCATTGGATACTCATGAATTCA
>JBBDJK010000071.1:0-3506 GCA_040879905.1 Balneolaceae bacterium
CTGCACCTCTGCCTCGCTGTGCCAATCGTTCTTCTATCATGGCTGTGTAGAGTTCATCTATATTCTCAAGCAATGTTGTACTATCTGCGGCTGTAGGTTCTCCTGTCCCCCCTCGTGAGCTCACAATATCAGCAAGAAATCTGCGAACCAGATTATTACTTAGTACTATGGGCTGCCCATCATATTCAGCCACAATTGCACCCGCCATTCGCGCTCTCTCAATAGCGGCAAGTTCTTCGGGAGCCAGGCCGTGACTTGGTGGAGCTTCCAGGCCTTCAAATATTCTTGGTGAGTTTGCTATAGCAGCAAGTTCCGGATTGGCAAGTGGCACTTTGATCACTTCAACTCTAAACAGGGCTGAATTTGGATCTTCATCCGGCATCGCTGAAGAACAACCCGGAAGCTCTTCTTCCGGACGAACGGGTGCAGAACCGGATATGTAGACATATATATTCTCATCATCATCAGGATCCACCAATACGGAATGGGTATGTGAACCACGGCAGGTCTGAACGTTTGAAATATATTCCGGATTTTGAATATCTGTAATATCAAAAATACGAATACCTCTTAAACGATCTTCACTGACTGCTGTGGGAACACCCTCTGTTCCACAGTCGAGACGGCCTCCCAGCCCCTCTCCTGATACAAAGAGTAAGTTTTCATAGACCGACACATCACTTTGTGATGCCGGACACAAGAAATCTACAACCACTTCCGGTTGAGAAGGATTCGAGATATCCCAAACTACAAATCCGTTATAACTTCCTTGAATCGCATAGTTATCTTTAAATGCAAGATCTGTATTCCATGAACCGATAAAATCTTCGGGCGATGGAGTCGCTGAAAGCAACCTGAGATTCCAAATGGTCTCATCAGCATCAAATAGTCCGGCCTTAAGCCCTACTCGTGGATCCGGATCGGGCTGTTCGGCTTCAGTAAGGGGTACCATGGTTGATTCGGGAACTTCAGCCATTTCACTGTACTCTGTAACATCGGATGATGCACAACTGTAACCGCCGAGAATCAATGAAATCAGCAGAAGCAACCAGGCAGATCTTGAAGTTAGTCTCTTCAAAAAAGGTTTATAATAATTCGTATTCATATTTACTATCCTGTTATTTTTTGGGGTTTATTTTAAATTTTTTATGCCAAGAACAAATATGGATCACTAATAACAAAAACAACCGGGTCAATTAACTAATCAGCCAGATTATTCAACATCTGTCTCATTCGGTTGATCTCTGTAATCTGTTCTGTATGGATATCGGAAGCAAGGTCGTAAATCTCATTGTCATTCCCGGCGCCATCTGCATCAAACAGCTGTTCAACCATATAGACAGCTCCTTCGTGATGTTCAATCATAAATGTCAGAAATTTTCTGTCGAAAACGTCTCCTCTTGCAGCTGCCAGTTCTTCGAGTTGATCCTGTGTCAGCATTCCCGGCATATCGTGGTGTTGGTCATGACTCATTGCCTCTTGACCCATCATATCTTGATTATTGTGGGTATCACGATCAGAGTCTTCCTTTTCCATATCATTCATTTGGTGGCTGTCATGCTCCATCGCATCGTGATCTGTCGGGTAAGGATCATCGGGTTCAGTCATTTGAACCATCAATATTAAACCGTCAATATGTACTTCAGGAACCGACTGGTTTCGATCACGCAGCCATTTTTGCATGCTAGCAATCTCATCCTGTTGAGCATTGTGAATTCGGGATGCTAATGTCTGAACGGCATAACTCGCATGATTTTCCGGCGCCAATCTTGACATGATCAACGCCTGTGAATGATGAGTAATCATATCGGTCATAAAATCAATATCTGCCCGGGTAAACGACATTCTTGAATTCTGCAGCCTGTCCCAGTACAACTCTTCCAATTCAGAGAGTTCCTGCTGACTGTTTTGAACCTGTTCCACGGCCACTTCTTCCGATTCTGACGAAGCAGATTTTTCAGTTGATGAACAAGATAATAGTCCGATAGGTATAAAAATGTACAGGACGGTCTTTAAAATCGGGGTAAGGTTTAGTGATGAATGATGTTCCACTGCTTAAAAACGATTAAGATTTAAAATTGCGTAACATTCTAATCATTATATGAAAGGATTCAAAACTGTTTTCAAGGGAAATTCACAATGGTTCAACGCAGATTGATCCTTTCAAAATGATTACAGAGATGATAAACATGGCTTCATTCGCCGATTGGAAGAATACTTTGAGAGAGTTCAGATGGAAAAACCATGATCCCATCAATTTTTTTGAGATCATATTCATATTAAAAGCCTTTGAAAGACCTGGGGTTTTATTCAGTATCCTGTATTGTCATGAGCTGTTGTGATTTGTCAACAACATCTTTTACAATTGTATCCAATTCTTTAGCCGAATCCATTATGTGCGCCAAATACTCTACCATCTCTTTATCCGATAAATCTTCGTCATTAATCACATTGATCAGGCCCATCATCCTGGCGAGCGGGGCTCTTACCACATGGGATTGCATCCATGCGATATCTCTCAGTTTTTTATTCTGGTTCTCAATTGTTTTAATATGTTTAAAACGCTCCGTAATGTCGTTGGCCAACACTATTATTGCTTTTTTCCCCTTATTCAATACAATGTTGCTCCTGATATCCACAAATATGATATCACCGTTTTTTTTACGATGTCTGAATACTCCTTCAAAATAGAAAGGGTCTTTATCTTTCTTGAGTTCAACAGCTTTTTCCAGTTCGGGAATATCCTCTTCAGGCCGGATATCCTTGATTGTCATAGAGAGAAATTCTTCACGTGAATATCCATAATGACGAATGGTTGCTTTGTTTACGTCTAAAAACCGGTACGTTTCCAAATCAAAAAGAAACATGGGAATCGGGCTCAACTGAAACAGGTCACTGTATTTTTTTTCAGACTCCTGGATGGTTTTTACATACTTAAATCTTTCGATATTGTAGACCACGCTCTTATAGAGCATTGCTGAATTTAAATTCTCTTTAATCAGATAATCTGTAACCCCCAACGAGAGAGACTTCATTGCAAAACTCAGGTCACCGTAGCCGGTCAGTACTACAATCGGTTCCTCACTTGCCAATTTTATTAGTCCGCTGATTAGCTCTTCACCACTTTTATCAGGAAGAGATAGATCAAGTAATATAATGTCAAATGCAGGTACATCAGGGTTACCCAGTATCTCTTTAGCTTCCTTGTAACTTTTTGCATAATTAAATTTCGGAGTCATTATGTGTTCATCCAGATAATCCTCCACCAACAAAACATCCCCGGGATTGTCCTCAATGATCAATATCTTATATGGATACTTGTCTCTTTTCATATTTGGAATCAGTGATTCACTTATTTGGCAATACTACCAGGCTAAACCAAAATTCTTCAATAGTCGATACGGCCCTCATAAAATCATCTACGTCGACCGGTTTTGTAATATAACAGTTTGCGTGATATTTATATGATAGTCTCACATCGTTTTCAGAGGATGAGGTTGTCAGCA
>JBBDJK010000071.1:3606-5081 GCA_040879905.1 Balneolaceae bacterium
CTTCATTATCTTCTACCAGTAATATATGTGCATTTTTCATTACATCGCCTTTTGTTTAATAAGAGTGAAATAAAATGAAGAATATTAAATTGACTTCATCGATCTGATTCATGATTCATTAAACTCTCAATCTGTCTCCAATCTGGCATCTGTTTGCTCAAAATGGATTTAAAATGGTCATTATGATATCTCTCATGAAGATGTGCTATTTCGTGCAAAACCACGTAGTTCAGACAATCAACCGGTTTTTTAGCCAATTCCAGGCTTAACCATATTCTGGCATCACGAATGTTACAGGTACCCCATCGGGTTTTCATCTTTTTAACACCCCAATCCTTAACGTTTACTCCTAATCTGCTTTCCCATTTATTAATTAAGTTGGGAATTCTTTCTTTTAGATGATCCCGATACCACTCTCTCATCACATTTTCTTTTTTCTCAATACTGCTGCCGGGCCTTACATATAAATGAATCTTGTGTTTCTCTATAAGTTCAACCCTTGGTTTTGCCGTTTTCTCAAAAACAACCAATTCGTACATTTCACCAAACAACAGATGTTTTTCACCGGTCTCAAATTTCAGTTTCTGTTTTGGCAGTTGTTTCTCAATAATTTTTAAGTGCCTTTTGATCCATCCTATTTTCTCAACGATAAAATTTCGAATCAATGCTTTTTTGACCCTTTGGGGTGTTGAAACTCTGACTTTGCCATTGGACCTGTAAATTCTCAGGTTGATGTTTTTAATATCCTTTTTAACAACATCAATCTGTATACCGTCTACTTTTAATTGATAATTGGATGTGCCCATCTGCCTCTGATTTTAAAATCTGTTTGGCTTAATGTAATAGTTTATGGCTAAAGTTTTTAGCGTTTTGACCGCGTCTAATTGATATACACATAAGTATTACTAACTGCTAAATTGGTTTACCGGACTTATATGTTTCATAAATGGCCTTTCAACTATAACATATTTCAAAAAACAACAGATCTTTTAGCCAGAATACACATCCTTCCCGATAATGGCCAATGAGTGAATTCCTCTATCTTTCATGATAAAATCAGTCATCATTTACTGTTGATTTATTACCGGGTGATTGGTAATATATTTACAGAAATAAAGATCTTATACTCTTTTATCTTTTATTATGGCTCAACACCCGCACAATCAAACGTCTCAATGGACCGGTATCCTCACTTATTTGATAGCCGGATTCATTCTTTTTGAAACAATTACCGGACTGTTTATCGCTTTTCTCCCTTTTAGTCTGGCCAATCAGGTAATGGTGTTGATTCATACCGGAATCGGACTTCTTTTTCTGATTCCGTTTGCATGGTATCAATTTAAACACTGGTTTGAGTACAAAAACCGTCCGTTAAGTGACGTTGTAATCACCGGTTACATCTCAATGTTGGCTGTTCTGGTTGCAATACTATCGGGTTCAATCCTCACCTTTCAGGCTCTATTTTCGACAGGGAT
>JBBDJK010000072.1:0-2262 GCA_040879905.1 Balneolaceae bacterium
TAAATAAATTTTAGTTTTAAAAAGAGGAGATATTTTAATTGAAATTTGTCAGTACAAATAAAAAATCAGAGCCGGTTTTGTTCTTTGAGGCGATGCGGGCCGGGTTGGCTCCGGATGGCGGGCTCTATATGCCGGAAACAATTCCAACACTACCGAAAGGTTTCTGGCAAAAAACAGGGGATCTCAGTTTTCATGAAATTGCATTCGAGATGGCTAAACCATTCCTGGATGGAGAATTAACTGATTCGGACATTCAATCTGTTGTAGAGGACGCTTTTCAGTTTCCGATCGAAATAAGATCGTTACATGAAGGGATTCATGTTTTAGAACTCTACCATGGTCCGACGCTTGCATTTAAAGATTTTGGAGCACGATTTATGGCTCGCCTCTTTTCAGAAAAGGTTCAAAAGGATCAAAAAGAGGTTACCATACTCGTTGCGACATCCGGAGATACCGGAAGTGCGGTAGCACACGGATTCTATCAGGTTCCCGGGGTTCAGGTATGCCTGCTCTATCCAAAGGGGAAGGTCAGTCGTTTACAGGAGCAGCAGATGGCAACATTGGGCGAAAATGTAACCACCCTCGAGGTGGACGGCGTATTTGATGATTGTCAGAAACTGGTTAAACAAGCTTTTGTGGACCCGGATTTGAATAAACAGATGCAGTTAAGTTCAGCCAATTCGATTAATATTGCCAGGTTGTT
This sequence comes from Balneolaceae bacterium, assembly GCA_040879905.1. Lineage (GTDB taxonomy): Bacteria > Bacteroidota > Rhodothermia > Balneolales > Balneolaceae > Rhodohalobacter. The sequence goes on from JBBDJK010000072.1 coordinate 704, forward strand.
GCCCCAATCGTTTTATTATGCTTATGCATTTGGAGCACTCCGGAAAGAGGGGAGAACATCTCCGGTTTTTTCTGTCCCAAGTGGTAATTTCGGGAATCTGACGGGCGGCTTGCTGGCGATGAAAATGGGAATGCCGGTTCAACACTTTCTTGCCGCTACAAACGTGAATGATGTCGTTCCGGAATTTTTAAAAGGGAAGGACTACACTCCAAAACATTCAATCCAGACCATTTCCAATGCCATGGATGTGGGGAATCCAAGTAATTTTGAGAGGATCAGGTCGCTGTTTAAACATTCTGATGAAGCTATACGACATCATTTGATGGGCTACGCCTATACCGATGATGAAACCCGAGAAACCATCAGGCAGGTTTATGATCTATTTGATTATTTAATCTGTCCACATACAGCCATCGGATATCGGGCTGCTTTGGAACACAAAAGGGAGAATAAACAGAAAAATTCGTATATCACACTGGCAACGGCACATCCGGTGAAGTTCAGGGATGTCATTGAACCCCAAATCGGCCATCAGATTCCGGTACCGGACAGACTCGAACAATGGATGGACAAAGAGAAAACATCGATACCACTGAGTAAAAGTTACGATACATTTAAAGAATTTCTGTTGGGCAATGGTTCAAAAGAGATATAGATGGTATATTTGGCTTTTTAAAATAACGCGCTGATTTAACTCCATTATGAAAACTGAATTCATCTATTTTGATCTTGATAACACCCTATTGGATCATTCTGCTGCAGAGGCGGATGCACAGCAATCCATCTATCAGCATTTTCCGGAATTACAGGAGGTATCCATGGATAAGTGGTTGGATACCTACAAATTGATCAACCATCAGCTTTGGTTAAAATATCAAAGGGGAGAGGTCGACAGATATGAGTTACAACGATCACGTTTCAAAGATAGCATGGCTCAATTAGGGATTCCTAACGATCGTAGTGATGAGATCGGATCAACCTATATGCAGGTCTATCGTACATTCTGGAAATGGATTGATGGAGCAGAAGAGGCACTTATTGATGTTGCCGGACAATATCCGGTAGGATTTATAACCAATGGGTTTCGGGAGACACAACAGAGTAAAATTGAATTTTTGGATCTGAACAGGTTTAGTGATCTGTTTGTCATATCAGAAGATGTGGGTGTGATGAAACCACATCCAAAAGTGTTTGATGTGGCGACGGAAAGGTCGTCAGTGAATAGAGAGCAGATTGTTTATGTGGGTGATTCTTACTCCTCAGATATCGTTGGCGGACAAAATGCAGGGTGGAAAACCGCCTGGTATACTGCATTTGTTGATCATATCGAAGAACATCAGACCGCGGATATTTGTTTTGAAGAGTTTCCGGTTTTGGTCGATTTTTTGCGGAATGGAAAGTAGAAGCCATTGATATAGTGATGGTGATCATCATCTTCATGAAATGAAAACAGGGATGAACTTTTGAGATCAGTGAATGCCCGGGATTTGAGGTGGTTATAAATCGTACAATCATGAGAGAATTAGGAGAGATTTGCTTCAGATCATTTCGTACTTTTA
>JBBDJK010000072.1:2362-5002 GCA_040879905.1 Balneolaceae bacterium
ATGTCCCAAAAAAACCTGAAAGAACCCGAAGTAACACTTGAACTTGCTCTTGATCATGGCCTGAATGAAGAGGAGTTCGAAATGATTAAAGATTTTCTGGGACGTGTTCCCACTTTTACGGAACTGGGTGTCTATTCCGTGATGTGGAGTGAGCACTGTTCCTATAAAAATTCAATTCTCGAAATTAAGAAACTGCCGAGAGAAGGAAAGCAGCTGTTGGTTGAAGCCGGTGAGGAGAATGCCGGGCTGGTGGATATAGGAGATGGATTGGCTTGTGCTTTTAAAATCGAGAGTCATAATCACCCATCGGCAATAGAGCCGTATCAGGGAGCGGCAACGGGTGTAGGGGGGATACACAGGGACATATTTACAATGGGGGCCCGGCCGATTGCATCGTTGAACTCATTGAGGTTTGGAAATATGGAGAATCCAAGAGTCAGATATCTGCTTGACGGTGTGGTACGGGGTATTTCCGATTATGGAAACTCATTTGGAATCCCAATGGTGGGTGGAGAAATCTATTTTGATGAGTCGTATGAGGGGAATCCTTTAGTGAATGCGATGAGTGTGGGGATCGTGAAAGTGGGAGAAACAGCATCGGCCATTGCCATAGGGATCGGAAATCCGGTTTTGATTGTCGGATCCAGTACAGGCCGTGACGGTATTCATGGAGCCACCTTTGCCTCTGAAGATATCAGTGCAGAGAGTGAGGCAAAACGGCCGAGTGTGCAGGTGGGTGATCCATTTACTGAGAAACTTTTGCTTGAAGCAAGCCTGGAAGCCCTGACAACCGGCGCAATTGTCGGGATGCAGGATATGGGTGCTGCCGGAATTGCCTGCTCATCATCAGAAATGACTGCCAAAGGCGGACAGGGGATGAGAATCGATCTGGATAAAGTCCCAATGCGTGAGGAGGGGATGACCGCTTATGAGTTGTTGCTGAGCGAAAGTCAGGAGCGCATGCTGATCGTTTCTGAAAAAGGACGAGAACAGGAGATTATTGATGTTTATGAAAAGTGGGATCTGAATGCCGTGGTTATTGGAGAAGTGGTTGATGGTGACAAAGTCACGTATTGGAAGGAAGGAGAGATTAAAGCGGAAATACCGGCCGACTCATTAGTGCTGGGAGGAGGTGCTCCTCAATATGTACGTGAAGCAACCCGGCCGGGCTACCTGGATGAGGTTCAAAGTTTTGATATTCATTCTATCAAACATCCGGATGACCATAACGATATTCTGACAACCCTGCTCAAAGCTCCGAATATCGCCTCTAAAAGGTGGGTTCACGAACAGTACGATACCACGGTTCGTACCAATACCGTAAATGCTCCCGGGGCATCTGATTCAGGCGTGGTTCGGATTAAAGGGACGAATAAAGGATTGGCGATAAAAACAGATTGTAATGGAAGATATGTCTATTTAAATCCAAGAAAAGGGGGACAAATAGCGGTGGCTGAATCTGCTCGTAATGTGGTTTGCAGCGGAGGTAAACCGGTTGCCATTACCAACTGTCTCAACTTTGGAAACCCATACAAACCGGAGGTCTATTGGACCTTTAAAGAGGCAATGGGAGGAATGGGAGATGCTTGCAGGGCACTGAATACACCTGTAACAGGCGGGAATGTGAGTTTATATAATGAAAACCCAAAAGGGGCTATCTTCCCCACTCCTGTGATTGGAATGCTGGGTATCGTTGAAGATGTAGAGAAACATACAATGACACCGGGGTTTAAGGAAGAAGGAGATGTGATCTATTATCTCGGTGCAGATAGAAAAGGATTGGGTGGAACAGAGTATCTTAAGACCATTCATGGACTGACGACCGGAGATGCGCCTGAAATCAATCTCGATTTCGAGGTTAAATTACAGGAAGTTCTGCTGTCACTGATCCAGTCTCAATCCATTAATGCGGCACATGACGTATCCGATGGCGGGCTTGCCGTGACCCTTGCGGAGATGGTGATCTTCTCGGGACTGGGTGCAGCGATATCTTTGAATGGATTACATGGAAACCCATACGAAGTGCTTTACAGTGAAGCACAATCGGGCGTGGTGGTGACCGTTGACATTGCCAATAGTAAAGATCTTGAAAACCGCTTAAAAACCGATGGGTTACCCTTTCAGGCTATTGGAGTCGTTGGCGGTGATGAACTTATCATAGATTCAGGAATACAGCTCAAAGTAGAAGAGTTAAAAAACCCTTATGAAGGGTCGATACCGGAAGCAATGGGATAAATTGTTTTGGCGATACCCATGCAGGTTTGAACCATTGGAGCTCAAACCTATCGGGTACCACTATCTATTTTAAACAGACTGAGATTATAAATAGTAACGGAAGCATCGTTTGAAACCGAATCCTTCCGTTATTATACCGGTTTAGCTTATAAAGAATTATCGTGTGCCGGTTTCTCTGGGTGGGAGTGACTTCAGGTATTCAAAGATCCCGGTGAGTTCCTCATCTGTCATATACCCAAAGACTGACCATGGCATAAATTCAGGATTCATCTCTCTTCCATCCGGTGTGAGCCCTTCTCTCATAGCCGTAAAAAATTGAGATTCATTTTCATAATTTGCCAGTGATCCACCTAATGAAATATTGGCGGCTTCCGGCCAGTTGGGAGGAACGCCCGGAATTTTGCC
>JBBDJK010000073.1:0-27576 GCA_040879905.1 Balneolaceae bacterium
GCTCTCAATCCGGGTATGAATCGATCAGCAGTAACCCAGGGACAACAAATCACGGCACTTCTTCCACCAACCAGAAATTTCAGTAACCCCTACAGAAAAGACGCAAACCTTGAGGATCTCGGAACCGTTGCCGTGTCCCGATATCAGACTCAGGAACGAGCCGCACCAACCACGAGCGGTGAGCTTTATAACCCAGACCAACTTACTGCAGCACATAGTAATATGGCTCTGGGAAATATTATCTACATTGAAAATCCAATTAACAAAAAGGGAGTATTTGTCAGAGTCAACGACCGGCAATCAGGCGATGGTTTGAAATTATCCCAAAAAGCCTTTGAAATGCTTGGGTTTTCTTCCATTAACCAACCATTGGTTACCATATATTTGGATAATTAGGAGCTGGTTCTGACCCTATCAGATGATTTTCATAAAATGAAAAATCTGTAATATCAGTAAACATATCTCAAAAGAATGTAACCTCAGGCTCCAAATAAATAATTAATATGCTAAAAAGGGATGCGCCGGAACAATTATAGAAACATTTGGGTTTTAATACTCATTACTAAGTTTTATTTGGCATAGCATTAGATCTTAATTATGTTGCATTTAACGTGGTTATAGAACCAATTTAATTGTCATTGCCAACTGTATGATTCGACGAATCTATGAGTTGTAAAAGAATATTGGTCACTTATTTAATGAATGTTCAACGTTAAATATTATTTAAGAGGCAGATCAATTCTATCAATTAGACTATATGAGTTTATAACTTTAACTTGTTATATGTTTTGGAATGGGGTTCAGAAACAGGGTAGAGTAAGGTAAGGGATAGAAAAAATAATGACTTCATGCGGCAAATAAGAAGGGATGGCAGAACTTACAAAAAAAGAAATCAGTAAACAGCAAGACTTCAATGAGGAGATACTTCCCCATTTGGATTCATTGTATAATTTTGGGCTTAGACTTACTTCTGAACCAAATGATGCAGAAGATTTAGTTCAGGATACCATTGTAAAAGCTTACCGTTTCTTTAGTAGCTATGAAAAGGGAACCAATGCAAAGGCTTGGTTATTTCGCATCCTGAAAAACTCTTATATCAACAACTATAGGAGAAAATCAAAAAAACCACAGGAAGTAGATTATGATGAAGTTTCAATGTTTTATGAGTCCATACGGGCTGAGCGAACAGAGTCTTCAGACCTTGAAGATAAGATGTTTCGTGAATTGATCGATGATGAATTATCGAATGCATTGGACAGTATTCCGGAAGATTTCAGAACGGTCGTCTTACTCTGTGATGTAGAAGATTTTACATACGAAGAGATTGCTAACATGCTTGATGTGCCCATTGGGACCATCCGTTCCAGGTTACACCGGGGACGTAATTTATTGAAATCTCAATTGATGGAGTATGCAGCAAACAGAGGATATGCCGAAGATTAAGTAACCATAGATAGCTCTTCATTAAAGGATCAGGCGGGCAAGATGATCCTTATTATTGTACCTTTATTGGGTTCACTACTGTATAAAAACACCTTACCATTGTGATATTCTTCAATAATTCTGCGAGTCAGACTGAGTCCCAAACCCCAACCTCTCTTTTTTGTACTGAAACCGGGTTTAAAAATCTCTTTATGATATTTTCTATCAATTCCCGTACCTGAATCTTCAATATCGATAAAAAGCTGTTTCCCCTCCTGTTCAACACTGATGGATACGAAAGGAGTCGATTCGGACTCTTTTATTGCATCCATTGAATTTTTAATCAGATTTTCAATAGCCCATTGAAATAGTTCAGGATTAATAGCAGCTTTCACATTGGGAGCTACATATTTTCGCACCTCAATACGATTCCCGAGTTGAGGCAACCTCCTTTCCATATACGAAATGACCTCATCAATAATCGGTTCCAGAATGGTTCTCTTGAGTTCCGGTTGTGATCCGATTTTATTAAATCGCTCTGCGATTCCCTTTAATCGACTTACATCATTTTCAATCTCATAAACAATTGATAATGTCTCATTATCCTCTCGTGAACCGTCTTTCAAAAGTTGAATCCATCCATATAAACTCGAGAGTGGAGTTCCCATTTGATGTGCCGCTTCTTTGGTCATACCCACCCACAGATTGGATTGCTCGGAACGCGTTATACTGCGATAAGTCGTATAACCCACTCCCAATAGCAGTGCCAGAATACTAAATTGCACATATGGAAAAAATCGAAGGTATTGAATCAAGGCACTTTCACCATAATAAACGAGCAATTCAATGGTCCGATCTCTATCCGTTAACGTAATTGTGAGTGGGTCGTTTAGAGCCCCGAAACTTCGTATTAATTCTTGCAGATCTGCGTTTTCATCATCAATAAAACGAATATGGTTAATGAATCCATCCTGATCAACAACGATGACCGGAATATCGAACAGGTCTTCCGGTTGGATGATTTCGCGGTTTACAAAATCTACATTCGCTTTGGCCGCCTCAGCTTCCAGGATCAATCTGGAAAGGCTATCAGGAACTTCCGGATAGTTCCCAAGTACATCGACCACCTGATTCAATTTATTACTTATTTCATAATGAATTGGATCCACATTATGTTCAAATGCTTTCGTCCAAAGTTCAACACTGGCACGTTCCTGCTCCATAATTTTATTCAGCAGCACCTGATTATAAATAAATGAAGCAGCTGCAAGAATGACCAGGAAAATAACCAGGAGGAACTTAATCCTGTTTGAGGGGAGTAATCTGTTCATGGGCAGAAGCTATTGATCTGCATAATCAAGAAATTTGCTGTGATTCAAACGAAGCCTTTAATTAGCGTCCGGTATCGACACAGTAACATACAAAAAAAACTTCTTATTCAGATCAGGCTGATGCTCTCTGTTTTTCATACACAGGCGGGGCTTTCTTTTCCACTGTTTCACGTGTAATGATACACCGTTTTATATTTTTCATGGAGGGTATAACAAACATGATATCAAGCATCGCATCTTCAAGTATAGAGCGTAATCCACGTGCACCTGTTTTTCGTAAACGTGCTCTTTCCACGATGGCTGTTAATGCATCATCTTCAAATACGAGCTCTACATCTTCCATGTTGAAGAGTTTTTTATACTGTTTGGTAATCGCATTTTTAGGTTCTACAAGAATCTGAATCATCGCATCATCCGACAACTCTTCAAGACCACAAATAATTGGCATACGGCCGATAAGCTCAGGAATCAGGCCAAACTTCTGCAGATCATCGGGTTCTACGTGGGTAAATATTTTAGGATCATTCTTATCAAAGTGTTTCTGATTATCAGAATGAAAACCCATCGATGTGGTAGATAATCTCTTTGCAATCACCTCTTCAAGTCCACTGAATGCACCCCCACAAATAAACAGAATATCAGATGTATCCAATTGAATAAAACTCTGTTCCGGATGTTTTCTGCCTCCTTTTGGAGGAATATTTGCTGTCGTACCTTCCAAAATTTTTAACAGTGCCTGCTGAACACCCTCACCGGACACATCACGGGTGATAGAAGGGTTATCACTTTTGCGTGATACTTTATCAATTTCATCAATATAAACGATCCCCCGTTTGGCCCGTTCTACATCATAATCGGCTGCCTGTAACAGATTACTCAGGATGCTCTCCACATCTTCACCAACATATCCGGCTTCCGTCAAAACGGTAGCGTCTGCGATGGTAAAGGGTACATCGATCAGATTTGCAAGTGTCCGGGCCAATAACGTTTTCCCGGAACCTGTAGGGCCGAGCAAACAGATGTTACTTTTTTCAATTTTAGTATCGTCGAAGTTAAGTTCTGATGTACTCGACACACGTTTATAGTGGTTATATACGGCTACAGAGAGAGCCTTTTTGGCATCATCCTGACCGATAACATATTCGTCGATCTTATTTTTAATCTCAATCGGTTTTAAAATGGGCTTATACTGCTTCTCACGTCTGCGTGCCAGCGAAGAAAGATCACTCTGAATGATACTCGAGGCATCCTCAACACAGTGATTACAAATGTATACATCCGGCCCGGCAACCATAGAGCTTACGTCCTGACTGGCGCGGCCACAGAATGAACAAAATACCGATTCGTTTTCTTTCTTTTTACTCATTGCTTATTTATCGTCTCATTACTCTGTCAATTAAGCCGTAATCTTTCGCTTCATCGGCGGACATCCACTTGTTCCGATCAGAATCCCGGATAATTTCTTTCACATCTTTACCACAGTGATCAGCAATTATAGAACTCAATTCCTTTTTAAGACGTAATATTTCCTGTGCTTCAATTTCAATATCGCTGGCCTGACCCTGTACGCCGCCCAGTGGCTGGTGTAACATCACGCGAGAATGTGGCAGGGAATTCCTTTTCCCTTTGGTTCCTGCTGTAAGTAAAACAGCACCCATGGAAGCGGCCATACCTACACATGTGGTAGCGATATCACATTTCACATATTGCATGGTATCGTATATTGCCATACCTGCAGATACCACACCACCCGGACTGTTTATATACAAATTTATATCCTTTTCTGCATCCTGAGATTCCAAAAAAAGCAGTTGGGCAACAATAGAACTTGCAACTGTATCATTGATGGGTGACCCAAGAATGATGATTCTGTCTTTTAATAGCCTGGAATAGATATCATAGGCTCGTTCTCCCCTGTTGGTAGTTTCAACTACCATGGGGATCAAATTGTTCTGAATTTGTGTAATGTCGCTCATATCCGGTATTTCAAAAAGGGGTTGTTTCGGGTTCATTGCTGCTAAATTAACGGTTTTCTATTTCTTTTTTTCACTTTTTTCGTTTTCCTTCTCTCTCTTTTTACGATAATCCTCTTTTGAGAGTTCATTAATCTTAACAACTTCCGAGAGTTTATCAAAAACTTTATTTTCGCGAATACTTGTTCTCATATTTTCAAGAAGTGATGGATTTTGAGCGTAATAACTTTTCAGTTGGTCAACAGTAGCACCGTATTTAGCTGCTTCAACCGCGATAAATTCATCAATATCTTCCGGCTTAATCTCAATATCCTCAAATTTTTCCTGAAGCTTTTGGCTGATAAAAGCCCATTTTGCCTCTTTCAGTGCCTGATCTCCCATCTTTTCCTTATATGATTCCGCATCAAACCCATCAGGGAGCTCACCACCCGACTGCTGTTTTGCATATTCGACATAGGAGTTCAAGACCTGTTTTTCCAAAACTTCAGGCACCGCAAAATCGTGAGCATCAGTCAGTGCATCAATGGCATCCTGTCTGAACATATCGTTCGCAGATTGGTCATAATACTCCTGCATTCGGCTTTTAATGAAACTTCTGAATTCTTCCACATTTTTTGCCTCACCATTCGACTGTTGCTTGGCAAATTCATCATTCAACTCCGTTTTAGACATTGATTCGATCTTTTTAACATGTAGTTCAAAACGATCATCAGCATCCTCTTCACTGAGTTCCATTTTTACAATGTCACCTACCTTTTTCCCAATCAGAACCTCTCTGAAATCTTTGGCACCATCCTGGCGAAGATCCAATTTTGAGTCTTTATCTACCTCGTCTTCAATAGGATTCCCATCTTCGTCCAGACTTACAGCATCGACAGTAACCCTATGATCCTCATGAATCTTCCCTTCAATTTCTTCCCAGTTACCCTGACGTTCAAGAGACCTTTCAATCTCCTCCTCTACTTCCTCGTCGGTAACATCGTGAACCATTTTATCAATGGTGATCTTCTCAACATCTGCCAATTCAAATTCTGGTTTCACACCTACTTTAAACGTCACTTCCAGATTGTCGTTTTCCCATGACATATTGACCATTTCAGTTTCGCCAATTGGTTCATAATCGGGAACGATCTGTTTTTCATATACTTCCTGAACGTAACTGTTGATCTCATCCAATTCGATCTCTTTACCAAAACGTTTCTTAATCAAGCCTAATGGTGTTTTACCGGGACGAAATCCGGGCATTTGAATTTGATTCTGATACTTTTTGTATGCTTTTTCAAAATTAGGTGCGAGATCCTCTCTGTTTGCACTGATCTTGATCTCCTTATCTACTTTGGTTAATTCCTGATCAGATATGTCCACTATATGTACCTTTTTATTAATTTTTCTAAATGGTTTGGTACGAGAGGGGGGACTCGAACCCCCACACCGATTAAAGTACTAGATCCTAAATCTAGCGCGTCTACCAATTCCGCCACTCTCGCCTGTATCCATAATGTTTCGCATTATAGCCCTGTAAAATACGGCATTTATGATCACGATTCAACTTCATTAACAACATGGATACAGTGAATCTCAATTAATCCTATTCAAAAAAATAACCCTTTTTTAAACCCAAACTAAAACCCTTGATACAAGTATTGATATTACGATATTTTACCATTCTAACAGATCTTAATTGACGGTCATAACATCAACCAACCCAATCTCAGAATACTCTGAACAGATTCATTATGGAGTGGATTGTTTCTCTCTTCTATGCTTATTCTGTTTTTCGTAGATTTGCTTACTAAACGCAACTTTAAAAACGGATGTATGTTCAAAAATTTAAGACTTGTATATGTTACCACAAAAGACCGTTCTGAAGCTCTCAGCATCGGTACTGAGATCGTGAATGCACGACTGGCAGCATGTGCAAACATTATAGATGGGATGGAGTCTGTATACCACTGGAAAGGTAAGACAGTAACTGACAAAGAGTGTATTCTGATATTAAAGACAACATTCAGCAATATAACAAACCTGACCAAAAGAGTGAAAGAGTTGCACTCCTATGATATGCCGTGTATCATCAGTATCAATCTGGCGGAACAGGAGGGCAATTTGGCCTATCTTGACTGGATCCGATCAGAGGTAAACAAATTGAATATGTCAGATGATTTAGATTCTGAATAATTGTTTTCAATCACAACGGATTATGTCAGTACTTACAATTCATAAAGAACCATTGATCACAACGGCTGCCATTCATCGGCCTGATGCGATGAATGCAATCAATTTCGAGATAATGGATCGACTTGAGCAGCTTTTGGATGAAATCGAATCTGACAATGAGATACGTCTATTTATTCTGACCGGTTCAGAAAAGAGTTTTATTTCAGGTGGGGATCTAAAAGAATTTCATCAGATCAGGGATGCTGAGGGAGCTAAAAAGATGTCAAATCGAATGATCTCACTTTTAAACCGTATTGAAGAGCTTAACTGTTGGACCCTTGCAGCTTTAAACGGCCATACTTACGGTGGTGGATGGGAAATAATGCTATCATTTGATTTTCGAGTCGCTTCGAATGATGTCCAAATAGGTTTCACTCAGGGTAATTTTTACCTGCCTCCCGGATGGGGAGGTATTCATAATCTCAGCAAAGCCGTTGGACGAAATCAGGCGCTCTATTGGCTGGCATCAGGTCAAGTGATCAATGCTCAAACTGCACTTCAACATGGGCTTATTCAGGAAGTATTTGATGAGTACGCCTTCGATGAAAAATTATCTCTCCTTAAAAGTGAACTCACTCGCAATGACCGGGATTATATTCAATACATCAAAAGAAAGAATCTTCAATCACCGGCAGATGAAGTGGATCCATTCAGCAAGTTTTGGGTCAGTGAAGAGCATCTCAAGCGGGTGGATGATTTTTTGAGCAGGAAGTGATGAATGAATCGGTATTCATTGATGATAACCCGATTTTTCCCAAACCGATTTGTGACATGCATTTCTATTCGGTGTTCAACCCCCTGATTGCCTTGATGCGCTGTAGTGCAGGCGGGTGTGAATAATTTAAAAAAACATAAAACGGGTGGGGAGTGAGATTACTCAGATTATCTTTTGATAATTTTTTCAGCACATTCACCATCTCCTCGGGTTTACCGGTTGTCGTAGCTGCAAACCTGTCGGCCTCATATTCGTGTTTTCGGCTTAGAATCTGCATTCCAATTCCAAGAAGGGTTTCCACCGGTGCATATAAAAGCCCAAAAAACAGGAGTCCCGCATAAACACTCATCTGATCCATATAAAATGCATCAAAAAGTGCCGGTACCTGAAGAAATATGGATAACAGTGCAAACATCACACCTGTATGCAAAATACTGATTCCCATATTCTTTATGATATGTTTCTCCTGATAATGGCCAATTTCATGAGCTAACACCGAAACCAGTTCATCCGTTGTATGCTTTTCAATCAACGTATCAAATAGTGCAATGCGTTTATTTTTACCAAATCCGGTAAAAAAAGCGTTCGATTTGGACGACCTTTTTGAACCATCCATTACATAGATTCCCTGCAATGGAAAATCCACTTTCTGAGCGTACTCTTCGATCGCCTGACGAAGCTCGCCATCTTCAAGCGGTTCAAATTTATTGAACAGGGGCATAATCCAGGTAGGAGCCACATATTGCATGATGAGAGAAAAAAGGGTTACCGCAAGCCAGGCGTATACCCATGCCCAGGGCCCTCCAAATTCAAAAAAGGCGATGATTCCGGCTAATAGCGGAGCACCGATCACAACGGAGAGCAACAATCCTTTCAGAAGATCCATCACGAATATACCGGCTGTCGTTTTATTGAAACCAAATCGTTCCTCAATTACAAATGTAGAGTAGATGCTGAACGGAAGAGAAATAATCGCTTTTGCGATTAACAAACCACCGATAAATATCAGTCCGGTACCAATAACCCCCAAGTCAAATCCCCGAGCCCATTGATCAAGCCAGTTAAAACCACCGGAAAACCAGAATCCAAGTAAAATGACCAGATCGAAACTACCAGCAATAAACCCAAATTTGGTATTAACTCTCGTATATTCCTGAGATTTAGCATAGGTCTCTTCATCATAGACCCCCTTAAACTCATCCGGCAAACTCTTAGAAAGAGACTTCAGGTTGAGTCTGTTGGATACCACACCCAAACTAAAATCAATGACGATAGCCGCCAGTATAATGATCGTAAAAATATTCATGATTGAGATTTATTCGCTGTTTGGTGACTGTAACTTTTACACGCCCATTCCAATTGATTAACATGTGTAAAACAAGATCTGATTGATACAGGCAGGATAAGCAATGTGTGCAGCAACAAATGCACCGATACTGGTTCCTGAAATAAATGCCGGCGTCAATTCATTTTCAGCAAATGCTTTCAAAACCCCGACATGTGCTGCACCGAGTGCCAGTCCCAGTTTTTTGTTTGACTGATTAAATAAAGATGATAAATCCATTACGAAAATTTCTATCCAAAGATTTTATTTTATTCCATTAATAAGATAATTGTACCCCAATAATATGATAATCACTAATCTTTAATCAGGGTTATCAGGATATCTATATCATGAATTTTTGATGAAATTTACTTAGTTCCAAAAATATTTAATATACCTGAATACTCTGACAACAATGTTAAAAATCTATGGAAGCGGTTCCCAACTTTTCGGCCATTTTAAATACGATTTTTGGGTAAGATTATCCTAATTAGATTATTTTACTAATAGAGAAAAAGATCAAGAGTCATCAATTAACATCAAATAAAACTAATCATGAAGAATACAGCACCTACAAAAAACAAAGAGTTATTAAAGTGGGTTGAGGAAACAGCTGAACTCACAAAACCTGAAAATATCGTCTGGTGCAACGGTTCACAAGAAGAATATGACAGGCTCTGCCAGGAAATGGTAGAAGCAGGCACTTTTATACAATTAAATCCTGAGAAAAGGCCTAACAGTTTTGCTGCCTTTTCAGATCCTTCTGACGTTGCACGTGTTGAAGATAAAACATTTATAAACAGTTTAAGAAAGAGTGATGCCGGACCAACCAACAATTGGGAAGATCCGAAAGTCATGAAGAAAAAACTCCGCAAATTATTTGACGGAGCGATGCAGGGGCGCACGATGTATGTGATTCCTTTCAGCATGGGCCCTTTGGGTTCGCCAATTGCGAAAATCGGTATTGAAATTACCGATTCTCCCTATGTGGTTGCCAATATGCGAATCATGACACGGATGGGACAAGCTGTACTGGATGTGCTTGGCAAAGGTGAATTTGTGAAAGCTCTTCACTGTTTAGGTGCCCCGCTAAAACCGGGACAAAAAGATGTGCCATGGCCATGTAATCCGGATACCAAATATATCTGTCACTTTCCTGAATCAAGAGAAATTATCTCATACGGATCGGGCTACGGTGGTAACGCTCTCCTCGGCAAGAAATGTCTTGCCCTTAGAATTGCATCGACGATGGCCCGTGACGAAGGATGGCTCGCCGAACACATGCTTATTTTAGGTGTTGAGTCGCCGAAGAAAGAGAAAACATACGTAGCCGCTGCTTTCCCGAGTGCTTGTGGTAAGACAAACTTTGCCATGATGATTCCTCCAAAAGGTATCGATGGATGGAAAATTACCACTGTGGGTGATGATATTGCCTGGATCAAGAAAGATGAAGCCGGCCAGTTAAACGCAATCAATCCGGAAGCCGGTTATTTTGGTGTTGCACCGGGGACCAATTATGACACAAATCCGAATGCGATGGATAGTATTAAAAAAGATACTATCTACACCAATGTGGGTGTCACACCGGATGGAGATATTTGGTGGGAAGATATAGGCCATGATTGCCCGGAAGGTACCATTAACTGGAAGCGTATAGTACACGATCCTGCATCAGGTGATAAAGTGGCTCACCCAAATGCACGGTTTACAGCTCCTGCAGCCAACTGCCCATCAATTGATGATAAATGGGAAGACCCTGCCGGCGTACCCGTAAAAGCGTTTATTTTCGGGGGAAGAAGAGCAACTACCGTACCCCTGGTATATCAGAGTTTTAACTGGAATTTCGGTGTATATGTCGCCGCTACTATGGGTTCAGAAATGACCGCCGCCGCATTCGGTGATTTAGGCGCCGTTCGAAGAGATCCGTTTGCGATGCTTCCGTTTGCAGGATATCATATGGCTGATTATTTCAATCACTGGCTTCAATTAGGGAGAACCCTTCCGAATGCACCACGTATCTTTTCAGTTAACTGGTTCCGTAAAGACGAATCAGGAAAATTCATCTGGCCCGGATTCGGACAAAATATGCGCGTACTGAAATGGGTTGTTGAACGCGTTCGCGGTGAAGCTTTTGCGGTTGAAAGTCCGCTCGGCTGGATGCCAAGATATGAAGATATGGACTGGACAGGAATGGAAAACTTTAAACGTGAAGATTTCCAAAAACTGATGTCTGTCGATCGTGAAGCGTGGAAAAAAGAAGTATTGAGCCATGAAGAGCTCTTCAGTAAACTCTATGACAAACTTCCGAAAGAGTTTCTGTTCATGAGAGAGCTAATGCACTCAAGCCTCTGGAGATCACCGGAGCATTGGGAATTAGCAGTTGAAAGACCTGTCATGTAACTACTCATCAAAAATCGCACCTCATGCGTGAGCCCCGTCATTAGTCGTGACGGGGTTTCTTTTTAACTATATAGTTTAACATTAAACTATTATTCCCTATCTTTGGTTTGTTCAATACAATTTTGCAATTAACTCTGAACAGACCGGAATAAATCCACTGATCGACAACATATATTCTTATTTTATATTGAAAACAGATTGATCAACCCAACCTAACGGAAAAGATAGATGAACAAGTAGCAATACGGGGGTTTTATGGAGCGACACTGTCTCTAAATGATACCGGCCCAACTGCCAAATTGATGAGCGAATTTGGGTGGTTACAGAAGGGGCAAGAGTGCTGAAATTCTGGAGGGATTAGGAGCCTCAGTTACAAAAAAAATCTATCCCGGATTGGGACATACTGTGAATGAAGATGAGATACATCATATAAACAAAATCATACAAACAGTGATTCACTCATAAACAATGCATACATTAACTTTTGTCACATTTCATTTAGAGAATAATTAGAATCAATCTTCGATGGATATTATTTGGATAGGCTTTGCTTTCCTGTTTGGTTTTGCGGTTTCAAGGATTAAACTCCCTCCGCTTGTTGGTTATCTTCTCGCCGGACTCGCATTATCCACAATGGGTTATGAGTCGGGAGATATGCTCAAAGAGATCTCACATCTTGGTGTCCTGTTTCTATTATTTACCGTCGGGTTACATATTAGGCTTAAAAACATACTCCGTATTGATATTTTGGGCGTCAGTTTAACTCATTTAGTCATATCTACTGCAATTTTCACACCGATTGGATTGTTTTTTGGTTTTGAACTTCAGGCATCTGTATTAATAGCCATCATACTTGGTTTTTCCAGTACCGTTTTAACAGCTAAAACACTTGAAAGGAGAAAAGAGTTGGGCGCCTACTATGGACGGACAGCGATCGGTATTCTAATTGTTCAAGACCTTGTAGCCATTGGTATTATCGCTTATACAGGAGGAGGTGTTCCGTCAATATGGGCGCTCTCGTTATTTGCTCTGCCAATCATCCGTCCGGTATTAATCTGGCTGCTGGGAGTGGTGAAAGATGATGAGGTATGGATGCTATTTGGCCTTGGATTAGCATTAGGTGGTTCTGAACTATTTGAATTTTTTGATCTCTCCGGGGAGTTAGGTTCACTGGCAGCCGGTATGTTACTTGCATCTGATGAACGTGCTGATAAAATAGCCGACAAGATGTGGAGTGTTAAGGAGGCATTTCTGGTTGGATTTTTTTTGGAAGTGGGTTTAACAGGATTCCCCACTTGGACGGGTTTAACCATGATTCTTGTTTTTCTATTCTTACTGCCAATCAAATCGATCTTATTCTATCTCTTATTTATGCTTTTCAGGCTTCGTGCAAGAACCGGTTTCCTGGCTACCCTTTCTCTGACAGCATATAGTGAATTTACTCTAATTGCCGGTGCTGTAGCTATTTCGAATGGATTCTTACCCAATGAGACCATCGTTATATTGGGACTCTTAACCGGTATTTCCTATACGCTCAACGCCCCATTAACGACATACGAAGAAAAATTATGGAATCGATGGCACGATATTTTGTTATGGCTGGAAAAAGATGTAAAACATCCGGAACATCAGGTTGTGTCTCTCGGTTCAGCAGAGTTTCTGATCGTTGGTATGGGAAATGCGGGTCGGGCTGCATATGATAAATTAAAGAGTCAAAATAAACCGGTTGTGGGAATGGATATTGACCCTGATCGAATCGAAAGAAACCTTGAAAAGGGCAGACGTGTCATTTATGGTGATATTCAGGACAGTGATTTATGGGCAAATATGAATATGGAAAATATCAGATCCGTAATGATTGCAATGGGTAATCAGACCGTTAAAGAAAATGCAACAAAAACGCTCAGAAAAACCGGTTTTGATGGTTTGATTTATGTTTTAACCATGCGTGAAGAAGAAGCAGAAATTATGCAGAAAGCAGGTGCCAATGCTGTTTCTATTCCGATAAAAGAAGCGGGCGAACGGTTAGCTGAATTAAGTGCGGACATGGCGAAAAGAGAAGCAAAAATCGAATTGGACATTAAAAAGCCAAAAGACTGATCGCAGTCTTTTGGCTTTTTTCATTTGCATCCAACAGTCATCCAAGCCTGTTTACTTTTTACAATTCTGATTTTCTGAATTCTAAATTGATACAATTCATATCTCAAAACCCGATCCGTACCCGTCATAGACGGGCCTGATCGACTTTTTCACGATATTTATAATAAAATTGTTTATGCATATCCATCATGTCACTCTTTCTGCCCTGGATATAAACCTGCTCTACCTGAGTAGCATATTCAATCGGGTTTCCATCAGTAATCAATAGAGATGCATCTTTGCCCACTTCAAGAGAACCTAACCGGTCATCCAATCCCAGAATTCTGGCAGGATTGATTGTCAATGCCTTTATCGCCTCATGAACAGGCAGTCCGAATGCGGCGGCTGCGCCGGCTTCGAGCGGAAGGCGGTTTGCATTTGCCGGATTGGCAATCCCTGCAATAGCAAACTCTACACCAGCTTGATAAAGCAGATTTGGAAGAGAATAACTGGCATCATAAGATTCCCAATCTCTGTTCGGTGATCCGATAACAGATGAAATGATCACCGGAATCTCTTTTTCACGTAAATGATCAGTAACCAAATGAGCGTCTCGCCCACCGAGCAGTATGATGCTAAGACCCTCCTCATCAGCCCAGGTAATAGCATCCTGGATCTGGCGAACTTCATTTGCATTTACAACAAGAGGCATCTCCCCATCAAATACGGGGATCATCGCTTCCCAACGAGTATCGGTGTCGTGCCCGGTTGCCTGACCCGACTCTGTTGCTTTTCTAACTTTATGATATGCACGTGCATCAGCAAACAGATCGCGTAATGTCAGCAGATTTTCTTCATAATCATCACTCCCGGCGTTTGGCCAGTTAACGATCATTCCGACACCGGACTTGAGAGTCATCGTGTCCCAGGCCCAGCCATCCATAAGCATCGCAGCTGATTGCCCGGATATAAACCCGCCGCCGGGTGTTGTCACAGAAACCACAATCCCTGCTGAACGTGCAATTCCGATGTGTCTGCTTTCCGGATTAAATGCCCGCTCCACTTTTACATTGGGATTAACCAATCCCTGTTCGTTAACATCCACAGTCAGGTTAACAGCACCAATTTCATAGATACCCATCTGACTGTAAGCATCGATTAAACCCGGAAAAATATGTTTCCCGGTCACATCCTCAATCAATGTTCCCGCCGGTATTTCCACATCTGTACCGATCGCGGTTATCACCCCATCTTCAAAGAGTAGGGTCCCGTTCTCAATCATCCCGTTAGAAACCGTATGAATGGTGGCGCCGGTCAGCGCGATGGGTTCACTCTGCGGAGCAGCAGGAATTTGCGCATCTGCATCAGCCACATTTGATAATGTGGTTAATAATGCAATGGTTAGTATGGTCAGTAATTTCATCATTAAATGTTTTTTCATAATCATAATTGGTTGTGATTGGATCATTACAGATGTCGGTTGTCGATTTTTATCAATCATTTTTTTACCTCCAACATTCTCTGAATCAATTTTTCTCTCTCCGCTTCAACGGCATTTCGCAGTGCACGATCTTCATCCAGATCAAAATACTTTCGCCCTTCAATCCAGGTCTGTTCTGCTATGGTAAATGTTGAGAGCGGATCACCACTCCAAATCACAAAATCTCCATCTTTACCGGACTCCAGTGATCCAACCCGATGATCGATTCCGAGCAGTTTAGCCGTTGTGCTTGTTACCAGTGATAGGGCATCCACAGGATCCATTCCGGTACGCACCATTTTCGCAGCTTCCCAATTCATACGACTTGATACCTGACTGTTATCTGAATGCAATGACGTAAGAACGCCTGCTTCGTGCAAAAGCCTTGCATTGTAATTGGTCGCATCATAAGCTTCAATCTTGAAAGACGACCAGTCAGACCAGACGACAGCACCTGCACCGTGTTCAGCCAATTCCGGTGCTACTTTGTACGCTTCTACTCCGTGATGGAATGCTTTAATTCTGAAATCATAATCTTCAGCAAGACGCATGAGCATCAAAATCTCATCAGCTCTGTAACTATGCGATTGGACGAGGATATCCATATTCAGAATATCGACAAGTGCGTCCAGTTGCAGGTCGCGTCTCGGTGGCAGGCCTTCGCCATTTGCTTCCCACTCATTCCAGCGTCTTTCATAGTCTCTGGCCATATTAAAGCGGTCGGCAATGATCTGTTCCGTTCCCATCCGTGTTTCCGGATAACGGTCGTTACCTACTCTTTTCGGATTTTCTCCCAATGCAAACTTAACTGTACGCGGAGCATCATCAATGATCAGATCATCAGAAAGTGAACCCCATTTCATTTTGATGTGTACATTCTGGCCCCCTATCGGATTAGCTGAACCGTGCATAACATGAGCGGTAGTGAGGCCACCGGCAAGCTGACGGTACATCCAGATATTATTGATATTCAACACATCACGCATTCGCACCTCTGGCACGATCGCATTTCCAATCTCATTCACACCATCCACACCGGAATGGATATGGGGATCAATCAAACCGGGGGTGACATGTTTGCCGGTTCCATCAATAACCACTGCATTTCCCGGGACTCTCAAATTTTGACCTACTTCAGCCACTTCACCCCGTTCAATGAGCAAATCCGCATTTTCAAGGATACCCTCGTCCCCCATTGTCCAGATGGTTGCGTTTTGAACCATAACATATCGTGGCTGTTCCGGCATTGTCTCCCGGCCGTATTCCATTGCAGGCCTTCGATCAGTTAATGTGAGATTGCGAACCTTTCTTTCTGTGGAGTCGCGTTCTGTCTCCTCAAAACCTGAAATTCGTTCACCATTCCACTGAACCCTTTCACTACCGGGGACTTCTGCCCAACCGTAAAGTTTATCATCCGAAACAGAAGCAGTCAGACGTATTAAACCAAAGAGATCAAAATTGTCACCTGAGAAATCTGCCCGAAGGCGTCTTGGCCCATCATCAGCAGCTACAGTTAAAAGGTCCACACTTATACCATTCAGTGTGATAGTTCCACTCAATTTTCCGGATTTCGATTCAGTGATATTCAACGTTCCTTCAGCTGAACCGTCATTTGAAGCTATTCTCCATTCACCTTTTACATCTAATGATTTGTCACTGTTAATCCGGTAGTGATTGCCATCAACCCATACATCCACGATACGTGTATGATCTTCAAACAGATCTCCATCTGTCACTACAAAACTGGCCGATTTACCGGTTGCAATGGACCCATGAGTCGCTTCAATACCCAGTAATTGAGCCGGATTTTGGGTCAGTGCTGAAAGTGCCGTTTCAGGGTCAAGTCCTGCATAAACTGCTTCTCTAAGATTTCGGATAAAATGGGACGGATCTTCCAGTCCGTCAGCCGTCAACGAAAAAGTCAAACCTGCATTTGCCAGTTTGCCCGGATTCTCCGGAGCCAGGTACCAATGACGCAGTTCAGACAAATCTTCATTAAGTGCATCTTCCGGTGTATCAATATCAGGGGTATCCGGAAAAGCTATTGGCAGAATCAGAGGGATTGGATTTTCACTCAATACATCGAGTAATTTATATTCGTGTCCGTTTCCCCGAATCCATGGTGTAATATTAAATTCCTCAGCTAATCGCATTACTCGTAGAATCTCTTCATCACTATTCGTTGAAAAAAGAATGGGCTGTTGACCTCTTGCAACATCTCCCAAAGCGGCGATGGGTGCATTTGTCTCCGGTCTTTGGTTACCACTTGGATTATTATTGTATACCTGATGAGCGCGATTGTACCAATCTGCGTCATATAGAGTTTGGCGAATAAGGGCAATCGCTCCAATGGCTGAAGTCGGGTATCCATAACCAAACTCTCCGGATCGGGTCAGGGCCGCAGATTGTGCCACCCCGGATGTAACCAATCGATCAGAAACAGGACCCTCACTCAAACTGACAACGGCTGCATCCCCCCTGAATATCCCCAGTGTTGGAGCGGACAGTGCAGTTGTAAATCCCTGAGATCTCAATTTGCTACTGCCATCATTCTCATCATCAAATTCATTTACAGTATTCAGATGTGATCTGAGTTGTGGGTTCCATGATAGAGCACCTCTATCCAGATCAATCCGTGGATTTTTAAGTCCGATATCCGTATAAGAATCAATAAAACCGGGATAGATGGTATGTCCTTTCATATCCCAAACCCTGGCATCAGCCGGTGGGTTCACATTTGGCCCGACCGCTTCAATAACTCCATTTCGGATAACCAGTGTACCATTTGGAATCACATTTCCAGGTGAAGTAACAATCGAAGCATTTGTAAATGCATGGACAGCCGGTGTATTATCCTTCATCCCATCTGTTGGGGAGGTTTGTGCAAAAATTGTAAATGGGCTGGCCATGACCCATACAAAAAGTGTTAATCCAACACTCCAATTGCGAATTCGGTTATGGTATGCTTCAACTGTTTTCATCATATAATCTATACGGTTTGTTTCGTGGTTCATTCACCAAAAAAAAGTTTGGCAACCCACTTCTGTTAGTGGCGTTAATTTATACATCCATCTCCCGATTTAAAAAATTTTTATTAGCCACCGGCATAAATAGGGATTAAATTTTGTAAACAGACAAGAATAGTCATTACAATAAAATATTTAAAGACGTAAAAGTTAGCATTTCCTACACTTTAAGATCAAAATGTCGCTCCATCACTTTACTCTTTTGAACAGATAGCGTAGTATATCGTATGCAAAATAGGACCCATCGAATCTGTTTTATCATTAACCCTGCAGCCGATCGCAGACGATCTGTACGCCATATAACCTGGGTCCAACAGGAAGCCAAGAAAAGATGGCACCATTATGAAGTCGTATTGACGAATGCCAATCAATCCGTTAAAGAACTGGCACGAGACAAAGCTGATACGTTTGATATCGTCGTAGCTTGCGGAGGAGATGGAACCGTAAGCCATGTGGCAAATGGACTTGTAAACAGCGGTGCAGCTCTCGGTGTTCTGCCAATCGGATCAGGAAATGATTTTGCAAAGTCGATGGAATTGGACAGGACCCTGCCGGAATGTATGGACATATTACAGTCTGCACACTTAACTTATATTGATTTGATCCGATATGAGGGAGATGCCACCGGATGGTGTGCCAATACCTTAGGTTCGGGATTGGACGGACTTGCGAGCTATTATGCAAGTCGTTACCAACACCTCAAAGGATTTTTAGTCTATGCATTAGGAGCGCTGAAAGCAGCTTATCATTTTCGTGGTACAAAAATGAGATTGATCATTGATGGAGTAGAAACGTCTGATGATTACCTCATGGTAACCTTATGTAACGGCAAATGGGAAGGCGGTCGATTTTATGTAGCACCGGAAGCCTTGATGAATGATGGGTTTCTCGATCTGCTTTTAATTAAAAAACTACCACTGCCTCTCATACTGTCCTATCTGCCCAGATTCAGATGGGGCCCTTCCAAATCGATGAAAGGCGTTCACTCCATTCGCTGTAAAAGTGTTGAGTTCTATTCTGATGATGAAATCTATGCTCACAGAGATGGTGAATTCGTATCCAATTCAATTAAACACCTTAAGATGAATATTAGTGAGAAATCACTAAAGGTGATTGGAGTGAAGAAGTAAAAAGTGAAAATCATTGTATCTCAAGATACTCTTCATAAATATACTCCCACAATCCAGCCAGGTCTGAACCTTTGTTATGTGGATTTTTTGATGTGGATGATTTCATCGCATCGATACATGCTCTTTCACGGGCATGATGAATTGCTTTTATCTGATGCTTTGTTGGATTCTCAATCATCTCTTCATATTTATCTTCGTCAGACATGATGAATAGGTTTATTTAATCTGTTATTTATCATCCTTTAAAATGGAAAGATATTTGGATTAGTCAAGTACAATCCGAACATACCATTTCATGGCATTATCGACTGTACAACGATCTAAATACATTTTTATTGCTCTATCTCATTATCTCCAATATAGTTAGAGATTATCAATTTACCCGGCCAACAAACTTTTTCAAAGAGAAACATAACTGCAGATTTATTGGATTTTATGTAAGCTGATAGAAGGGTATTTAGAAAAATGGTAACGAACTGAATAAAAATTTTGAGGTAAAGGATGAAAAATAGAAAAAGAATGAAATTGCATCCATCAGGGCCTGAATTCTCATCTTTAGCATTGGGTTTTTGGAGATTGCATGAGTGGGAGATGAGTACAACGGAATTAATTGATTACATTGATTTTGCTTTGGAATTGGGTATCACAACATTTGATCATGCTGATATTTACGGTTCTTATGGAAATGAAGAACTGTTTGGTAAAGCTTTGAAAGAGAGGCCTGACCTGCGTGGCAGTATGGAAATTGTAAGTAAGTGCGGAATCTGTTTAACAACTGATAACAGGCCGCAACATCAAATTCAACACTATAACACAACACCCGGATACATTCGAAAAGCTGTGGACAGATCTCTGCAAAAATTAAATACCGATTATTTGGATCTGCTATTAATCCACCGACCGGATCCAATGATGAACGCCGCTGAAATAGCAGACATTTTTTCCGAACTTGTTGATGTTGGCAAAGTTAAACACGTTGGTGTATCAAATTTCACACCTTCTCAGTTTGATCTGCTTCAGAGTAAATTAAATATTCCACTGGTAACGAATCAGGTAGAATGTTCTCTACTACACCTTGACCCCATTTATGATGGAACATTTGACCAGGCTCAAAAAATGGGATGGTCACCCATGCTCTGGAGTCCGTTTGCAGGAGGACAACTCTTCACCGGAGAGAGTGAGCGGGCCATCCGAGTTCGAACTATTTGCGATGATCTGTCAATAAAATATGATGTTACCCCGGATAAAATTGCACTGGCTTGGTTGTTTCATCTGCCAAGTAAACCACAAGCTGTTGTGGGTACCGGGAAAAATGAACGACTACAAAGTGCGATAGAGTCTCTGGATATTGAGTTTGATCGCCAGGATTGGTATCAATTGCTTGAAGCTTCCAACGGACATCCTGTACCTTAATCTTCAAGATATTGTTTTGTGTTATGTATTTGTGTTATGTAACGGATTCAAAATAGATATAATAGCTTGAATTTGAATTTAACACTTAATCAATCACTGTTCTCTTTTGAGTTACTATTCAATTTCCTTAATTTTCAGGGAATCTGAACTAACTTGCAGATGAAGTCCCGTACAAAAATCAATACGGGTTAATTCTTAGACGGCATCAGCCTAAATTATTTTTTATGGATCTATTTGACAAACTGGAAAACAGGTCATCCCCTCTTGGGCCTTTTACATCGGAAGGATATGGATATTACACATTTCCGAAACTTAAAGGACCCCTTGGACCCGATATGAAGTTTAACGGTAAGGATGTGGTCGTATGGAGCATCAATGATTATCTCGGTATCGGAGCCAACGAATACATAAAGGAAGTAGATGCAAGTGCTGCAAAAAAATATGGCTTTAGTGCTCCAATGGGTGCTCGTTTAATGACGGGAAATTCAGATGAACATGAAGCACTTGAACAAGAACTTGCTCAGTTTGTCCACAAACCGGATGCACTGTTACTGAATTATGGCTATCAGGGTATAATGAGTGTTATTCATTCATTGGTAGATCGGAATGACTTCCTGATTTATGATGAATTGAGCCATGCCTGTATTGTGGATGGTAAACAGTTGGCGATGGGCGAAACATCCGTTTTCAAGCACAATGATATTGACGGACTTGAAAAACAGCTCAAAAGAGCTGCAAGCCGTATGAAACCGAACTCCTCAATTTTAGTTGTTACGGAAGGGGTCTTTGGTATGACAGGTGATCTTGGAAAATTAAAAGAGATTGTCGCACTCAAAGAGAAGTATCCGTTCAGATTGCTGGTTGATGATGCACACGGTTTTGGGACACTTGGGCATGATGGTTCCGGTGCAGGTACAGAACTCGGTTGTCAGGAGGGTATTGATATCTATTTCGGAACATTTGCCAAAGCAGTTGCTCTGATTGGTGCATTTGTTGCAACCGAACCAAGGGTTATTGAATTTTTGAAAGCGAATACCAGAAGTCAGATTTTTGCTAAAACTCTTCCATTGGCACTGGTGGTATCTGCCAGAGAGCGAATTAAGTTAATTCGTGAAAATCCACAATGGAGAGAAAAATTGTGGGAGAACACTCACAAAATACGAGACGGACTCAGAGATATTGGATACAATGTGTTGCCATCTGAAAGTCCGGTTACACCGGTACTGACAGAGGGAAGTATCGAGCTTTGCATGACGATTATGCGTGAAATGAGGGAAAATCATGGAGTATTTGTAAGTGGGGTAGCCTATCCGGTCGTACCCAAAGGGATGGTTCTTATCAGGCTTATCCCAATGGCGACACACAGAGATGAGCATATTGAAAAAACCTTACAAGCATTCGAAGCACTTAAACCGATCGTATTCAAAAATGTTGGCGTTCAGAAAACAGCCTGAATCTTACAATCATAAACCAATTTGTACAAAATATGCGAATTGTTACTCTCATTCTCCTGCTTTTTCCATGCTTTTTTTTTACCGGAAAATCTTATTCACAAACTGTCCCTGAACATCTAACACTGGAAGAGATTTTTCTGGAACCGGTCATACCCGGTATTCGACCCACTTTCAGTTCAATTGACCTCGACAAATCCAGACTCTATTTTACCTGGAACGACTCTTCATATTACGAAACAGGGCTCTATTCAGTGGATCTTGATGGCACGTTTGACATTCAAAAAGAGGAGGAAGATCCACCATCCCAAACACTGTCCCCGGACGGTAATCGAATGGCCTTTACGTTTGATGGAAGTATTTATATTGCCAATCCTGAAAGATCAGATTCAACCAGAATTGTATCCACTTATGAACCCGAGTCTGGATTAAGCTGGTCGCCGGACAGTAAAAAAATTGCCTTTATCCGTGACGGAGATGTATGGGTTAGTTACATTGAGTCCCCCGGGATTATTCAGATTACAAAAAAACGTAATGGTGATCCAGATTTTGGTATCGCCGGATGGGTAGGATCTGACAGATTATTGTTACAACAATCAGACGATTCTGAAGATTTAACGGTCTATTTTCCTGAATATCTGGGTGAAATGGTTACACCGGGTGAAACCCGGCGTGGAATTCCAAAAACTACCCTATTTGCTGCCATCCTTGATTCCACGGCAATCGATACCCTTCTAACCGGTGTTCACCGCTCATCCATTACGACCTCTTCTGTTGGAAAATACGCTGCCATCGATTATTCAGATGCAGCACTAAAATACCGTAAACTCATTGTACACGATCTGGAAGCTGGAGATCATACGGTTGTTTTTGAAGATTCTACGAAGGGTTGGCTCCACCATACATACTCCTCATTTGCGCCGGAAAGTGACAAAATAATGTTCCTCTCAGAAAAAAGTGGCTGGAATCATATTTATACTGTAAATCCTGACGGATCAGAACTGAGACAACATACCCAGGGTGAATATTATGTGCCGTGGGCTCGCTGGATAGATGATTCAACGATCATCTATGCAAGTAACGAGATCGACTATGGTGTAAGGGATCTCTATCTCATGGATATAGAGAAGAATATAACCAGCAAACTCACAACGGATGAAGCGTATCGTTATCAATACCGTTTATCATCGGATCATTCAATGGTCATTTACGCCAAAACCCGGTTTAACAGACCCTATGAGCTTTACAAAATGGAGCTTTCATCCCCTTATGAAGAAGTACAACTGACTCAGACCGTACCGGATCGGTTCTTTGAGTATACCTGGCAGGAGGAAACATATATAAGATTCAAGGGTCGCGATGGGGATACCGGGCTCTCCATGTCAGTACTGTATCCTCAAAACTTCAACCCGGATAACCGTTACCCGGTAGTTGTTTTTGCCCATGGTGCAGGATCACTACAGAACGTTTATAAAGGGTGGTCGAATAACTATTGGCGGGAATATATGTTTAACCAATTTCTCAATTTAAATAACTATGTCGTGATTGAAGTTGATTTCCGGCATAGCACCGGATATGGCCGAAAATTCAGGGAAGATGTGACCAACTGGATGGGCAAATATGAAACTGAAGATATCGTAGATGGCCTCGATTGGGTTCAGAATCAATGCGGAAGCTGCCTTGATCTGGATAATGTGGGAATTTATGGAGGCAGTTATGGCGGTTTTATGGCACTCTATGCAGTATCTTACAAACCTGACCGTTTCCACGCTGCTGCAGCCCTCAGAAAAGTGTCCAACTGGCGAAATTACTACTACGCCAATCCCTGGTACACCCTTCCCAGATTGGGTGATCCAACGGAGGTTCCGGAACATTATGACAGAAGCTCTCCATTAACATACGCTTCAGAACTTTCCCGGCCTGTTTTGTTGCTTCATGGTCTGATTGATGATAATGTAGGTGTTCAGGATGCTTTCCAATACATTGATGAACTGATTCAAAGTGGAAACAGAGAGTTTGAATTGATGATCTATCCGGGTGAACAACACGGTTTTACCAATCCCAATTCATGGCTTGATGAATACAGGCGCATGTTCGAATTCTTTGAAAAACATCTCAAATAGAAATCCGTTTATTTTAGTTGATTTAGTCTTTATAAAAAAGTCCCCCAATTTCGAAAGTTGAGGGACTTTTTCGATTTGTTTAAACTAACCAACTCACTCTTCCTTCAAAGCCTTTAAATCATCTTCACTTAACGGTTTGATTAGATATGAAAATACTTCTGAATATTGAGCCGCCTTCTCTTTGTCTTCATGATTTACTGATGAAGTGACAATGGCAACATTTACTTTAGATTTAAATTCTGAATCATTGATTGCACCCAAAAACTCCCACCCATTCATTACAGGCATATTAATATCCAGTAAGACCAAAAAATGACTTCCATTCGACTGATGCTCATGCAGATAGTCGAGCGCCGGTCTCCCATTCAAAAACTCCAATGGCTCATTATCTAATCCACTCTTTACTACTTTCAACCGATGGATCATCAAAATGACAGGATCATCATCCACAATAAGTACTTTACTCCAGGATTTTTTTAGCATGTTAATAACTGTAAATATTCAGGTTATTTTTATCAAGATACTAATCCCCTTTTATTCAAGCATCTATAGATTTACTTTTATTTACATTAAACGTAATGATTTAGAGGGTAAAACAACAGATGGGAGATTAGAAATCATTCAACTGCATCCACATCCACATTGATTCGAACAGCCGAGGCACCTTTTGGTTTGATGGAATCGTATTTCTGATAGATCGTATCGAGCAGATGTTCTATCGCATGTGCGTTATAATTTCTATCCAGTTTGATATTGGCCTCCCACTGATACTGACCACTCATCCACTCAATAACCGATGGAGAGGGACCCATCACTACATTTTCTCCAGTTACCATCCTCATTGCATCACAAAACCGGTCAGCTACCATCTGGACCTTGCTCCACGATGGAGATTTAAATTGAAAAACAACCAATCTGGAATAGGGTGGAAATAGCAACATCTCTCTTGATGCAAGCTCCTGCTTGGCAAATGTTTTAAAATCGTGGGTCTGAGCTGATCGTATGGCCGGATGATCGGGTTTCCAGGTCTGTACATATACCACACCCGGTTTTTCAGCACGGCCTGCACGTCCGGCAACCTGACTCAATAACTGAAACATCCTCTCACCGGCTCTGAATGATGGGAAAGCAAGTTCCGTATCGGCATTTATCACACCCACAACCGTCACATTTGGGAAATCCAATCCTTTTGCTACAAGCTGGGTTCCAATCAGTATATCAGCCTCACCGCTCAAAAACTGCTCATAGATCTTCTGATGACCATACTTTCCGGATGTTGAATCACGATCCATTCTCAACAACCGGGCTTCGGGAAACAGTTTTTCCATCTCCTCTTCTATCTGTTGGGTTCCGCTCCCTTTACTGCTTAGGTTTGAAGAACCGCACAGTTCACAATGGCTATCTGCCCTTCTTGAATACCCACTGTAATGATCCAACAGGATATTTTTCTTTTTATGATAAGTTAAACTGGTAGAACTTTCCGGACTTTGAGGAATATGTCCACACTCATCACACTGCAGGAATGATGCAAATCCACGGCGATTATAGAGTAGAATGACCTGCTCTTCACGGTTTAATGCCTTATCCATTTCCTGATAGAGCTCGACCGTTAAAGGGCCCTTCATGGCACTTTTATATTCCATCAGGTGCAGGGTTTTCACTTCAGGCATTGTCCCGGTGGGACGCAGGGGCAACTGCAACAGAGTATGTTTCTTCTCCTGAACCGCTTTTACAGAAACCATCCCGGGTGTTGCTGAACCAAGCACCACAACTGCTTTCTCCATATGTCCACGCATCACAGCCACATCACGTGCATGATACCTGGGAGAAGGGTCAAACTGTTTATATGATGAGTCATGTTCTTCATCAACCACGATCAATCCTACATTGTGAACCGGTGCAAATACGGCTGATCTTGGTCCAATTGCGATCCGTTTCTCACCGGATTTAAGACTTTGCCACGCTTCAAACCGTTCCCGATCACTGAGACGACTATGCAAAACCGCTATCTGATTCCCAAATATCTGATAAAACCGCTGAACAGTTTGAGGGGTGAGTGCTATTTCAGGAACCAACACAAGACCCCCTCTGCCCTCTTCCAGCGCATGTTTTAGTGCATGAATATACACTTCCGTTTTTCCTGAACCGGTCACACCGTATAAAAGAAAACTCTTGAACGCTCCCTCATCCAGTGATTTTTTAATCTCTTTGAATGCATCAACTTGTTGGTTAGAAAGGTTTTTGATTTGATCCGGCTCATGAATGCCTTGATGAGACAAATCTCTTTCCACGTTCAGGTCAACAGACTCAATCCAACCCTCTTTTTCAATCCGTTTCAACGTATAAGCAGTGAACAGTTCCTCTTTCAGCAGATCCTTATGAGCAATCGGCAGATCCATTT
Source organism: Balneolaceae bacterium (assembly GCA_040879905.1). GTDB lineage: Bacteria > Bacteroidota > Rhodothermia > Balneolales > Balneolaceae > Rhodohalobacter. Next base: position 26,486 of record JBBDJK010000073.1, read on the forward strand.
TACAAAGCTTTTCAAATGCTTCCACCCATTTATTGGATCGATCACCTTCAGAGATCTTATTTAATAACTCTTCAGGATTAATTGATTCATTCAGAATCCAGTGTTTTACGGTTTTATAATCCACTTTCTGACGCGGATACTCCCAGATTCGAATCCATTCCTTTTTTAACGCTTTGTTTAATAATCGTTTTCCATTCCCGTCCTTCCATCGTTTTTCGGCTTCTTTCAGTGTATAATCATGGGAATCAATCTCACTGAGAAACTCCTCTTCATCTCTGTTTAAGTCTCCCTTAAATCCGTGTTTCAGGCGCAATTTTTTCACTGATGTAAAATTGAGCCCTACCGGCAATGCCGCCTGAATCGCTTCGCCCCAACTGCAATAATAGAAACGATGAATCCACTCGGTGAGCTGAAGCATGGCTGAATTCATAATCGGTTCATTATCCAGTATCTGTTCAACGGGCCGCGTATCAAAATCCGGTTTTCGATCGTGAACCTGTACCACCATGCCGATCGAAAACTCCTTTCGCAACGGTACCCAGACCCTCATCCCGGGTAAAACAGACTCTTTATCTGATGTATGATACGTAAACAGACTCCGTACCGCCGTCGGAAATGCGATATCCACATATACTTTTGCCATGAAGTGAAGCTATGGAATCTATGGAACAAAAATAAGGAATAATGACGCATTCAAGATTAGATCGAAGCCGGTTCATGAGTGAAAAAACCGGGTGATATTTTACTAACCTGAAAGATTGTACCCATAATGACTTAAATCCGTTAAAACTCGTAATTAATAAAAGGAATCACTCCGAATTATCTTATTTTACGGTAGAATATCTACGAATGATTTTTATGCTCAGAATTTTTGTACCCTTTTTACTCTTACTCCTTTTTTTAACAAATCCTGTACACGCACAGATTGTCATCAATGAGATTCAAGCATCTAATTCAGAAACAATTTTTGATGATGATGGGGATGCCGGTGACTGGATTGAACTATATAACAGTGGAAGTGAATCCGTCGATCTGACCGGTTATGGTCTATCGGATGACGAAGAAGAACCCTTTCGATGGGTCATGCCATC
>JBBDJK010000073.1:27676-31912 GCA_040879905.1 Balneolaceae bacterium
CCGGTTATGGTCTATCGGATGACGAAGAAGAACCCTTTCGATGGGTCATGCCATCCGTCAATATCACCCCGGGAGCTCACCTTTTGATTTGGGCAACAGGGAAGGATCGAACAAATACATCCAATCCGCTTCATGCCAATTTTGCAATTAACAGAGATGGCGAGGCGATTCTACTTACAAGCCCCGATGGAAACCGGATTGATGAAATACCCCCAACCCCTATCCCTGAAGATAATTCCTACGGCCGATATCCCGATGGTAGCAGTACTTTTTTCTTCTTTGACGAACCTACACCCGGCAGTTCCAATAACGACTCCGGATTCACAGAATTCCTGTCTTCTCCAAAATTTTCTCATGAAGGTGGCCAATACACATCCGCATTTCAATTGACACTCAGCTCTGCAGAGGATGCAGATATCTATTATACCAGAGATAATAGTATTCCAACCACCGAAAATGGGATCCTTTATACAGGCCCTGTTACAATTAATGGCAGCTATATCATACGCGCCCGAGCCTTCAAAGAGGGTGCGCTATCAAGTGAATCATCGAGCCACATTTTTAACATGCTCTCTTCGAATGTAGCCAATTTCAACTCGAATCTGCCGCTGGTGATTATCAACGACTATGATTCCCAATTGAGTCCGGGCGACCGTACCCCGGGTGCGATTACATTTATCGAAGCAGAAAATGAGGAAAGAGTAACCCTGACCGCTGAAAACTATCTCCAAAGCCGAATGGTGATCAACGAACGAGGTTCCAGTTCACTGGCTCTATTTCCGAAAAAAATATTCGGGTTCCATCTGCGTGACGATGAAGAGGATAATCGAAGTGAACCGTTACTGGGACTTCCACCCGAACATAACTGGATACTCTATGCACCTTACACCGATTTTACTCTCATGCGAAATGTTGTCGCCTATCAGCTTTTCGAAGATATGGGTTGGTATTCGCCGCGAACAAAATTTGTCGAACTCTACCTCCATACAGGAAACGGGCCGGTAACCAATCAGCACTATCATGGGATCTACGTTCTTGTTGAAAGAATCAAATGGGATCAAAACCGGGTTGATATCACACAGATTGAACCCCATGAAAATGAAGAACCTGATATATCGGGTGGTTACATTATCAAAAAAGACCGGCTCAATCCGGGTGAATCGGGATTCAGGACGAGGAGAGGAACTAAATTGGCTCATGTCCGACCCAATGAAAGTGATATCAGCAATGAGCAGCAAGATTGGATCCGAAATTACATGAGTGATTTTGAGGATACCCTCTATGGGTCTGATTTTAAAGACCCTCAAAATGGATATGAAAAGTATATTGATGTCGACTCTTTCATCGACTATTTCCTTCACACCGAACTGTTGAAACAGATTGATGGCTACCGGCTCAGTACATTTATGTACAAAGACCGAAACGGAAAGCTGACCATGGGGCCGGTTTGGGATTACAACTTGAGTATCGGAATTGCCGATTATCTGGAAGGTTGGTTACCTCAGGGATGGTACTATATTCAGGCACTTAATGATTGTTTTGTCGGTTGCGGTATTCGCGATTGGTATGAACGGCTTTTGCAGGATGAAAACTACAAGAAACGGATGCAGGAACGGTGGTGGGAGCTGCGTCAGGGAGTTTTTTCCAGAGATCATCTGTTTGGTATGATTGACTTTAATACAGATTTGTTACAAGAATCGCAGGCCAGGGATTTTCAGAAATGGCCACGAATTGAAAACGGTAAATTACCTTGGCCAAATCACTATAAGGGATTAACGCGGCAAGAACATATCTCATATATGAGAGACTGGCTTAATCAGCGTATAATCTGGATGGACAGCCAGATGGGCAATAAACCCGAAATCCTACTTCATACGTTTTGGTATTTTGATGATACCCTGCCGAATAACACTCCTCTGGAAACTGTTGATGCTTCATACTCAACAGGTACAGATCGTCCTTATATCGAATTCCAATCCTCATTGGATGGATATCCGTTTAATGAGGATCATGAACTTTGGCGCCAGGCATCCATGGAGCGACGCAACAGGCCGACCAACCTGAACTACAGAACGGTTGGTAATGAAGGAGATGCCTATGACGAAGACGAGATGAGAGCGCTTCAGGTCAGGCAGCCGTTCAGGGGCGATGGGGGAGAAAATATGCTTATTTTTCACATACCAACCACTGATGCTGAGGAGATCGTTTTCTCTTTTGCTGCAATGGATGAAGGCGCTGCAGACCGTTTACTCATAGATTATTCAGTTGATCCGAATAGTGTGAATTGGGTCACCACCGGCCTTACTGAAACGTCGCTTGAATTAACAGATCAATACCAAATTTATACGATCGATTTTACAGATATTCAGGAGGTGAATGACAATTCAGCATTTAAAGTACGTATACGCTTTGACGGCGAATCACTGAGCCAAAACAATGGTGACCGTGTTACATTTAACAATATCAGCCTGGACATCTTGAATCCTGATGGGCCGGGCGGGGGAAATGGTGTAATCGGTGGTCCGGGAAGTTTTCAGTTATCCTACAACTACCCAAATCCGTTCAGCGATGGAACGACCATTGAATACAGAATCCCCCATGGAACACATGTTCAGTTGGAAGTATTTGACACGCTCGGACGGCGCATCGCTGTTTTAGTTGATGGAATAAAAGAAGCCGGATCACATCGGGCTGATTTTAATGGTTCAGGCTTCTCAAGTGGTCTTTACATCTATCGGATCACAACATCTTTTGATTCTGCTATCGGAAAGATGATGTTGGTGAAATAGAATTCCATTTACGAAACCATCATTTTTATCAGTCACTGTTTAAACTTGTAAAGCTTGCTCCAGGTCTTCGAGGATATCATCCGGATGCTCCAATCCAACACTGATCCGGATCAAATTTGCTGGTGTTACAGACCCTTCACCTTCGCTGCTCTGACGATGCTCCCACGTACTCTCCACCCCACCCAGGCTGGTCGCACGTTTGATGATTTTTGATCTGCCTACAATTTTAATGGCTTCACGTTCATCACCATCAATTAAAAAGGAGATCATCCCTCCATACCCTTTCATCTGTTTCTGAACAATATCAAAACCGGGCAGGCTCGATAAACCGGGATAAAACACATCGGCCACTGTTTGATGGTTCTGTAAATATTCAGCTACTTTTTGGGCGTGTTCATTATGCCCCTTCATTCGGTAGGCGAGGGTTCGGGTACTGCGGCTCAACAACCAGCAATCCTGTGGAGAAGGTACGGCTCCACCCATTTTTTGGATCAATTGAATCTGTTCGAAAAAGGCACTCTTTTCACGCGCCACAATGGCACCCCCCAGAATATCGCTGTGTCCGCCAAAATATTTGGATGTAGAGTGCATCACAAAATCGATGCCAAGGGTAAGTGGCAACTGATTTACCGGGCTTGGCCATGTATTATCTGCCACTGTAACCAGATTGTGTTTTTTGGCAAGATTGGCTACAGCCTGAATGTCTGTAATCCTCATGAGTGGATTGGAGGGAGTTTCAATCCAGATCAGTTTTGTATTGGGTTGAATATGTTCTTCAATCGTATCAATGGAAGTCATGTTGATAAATGAGGATTCTAATCCCCATCGATTCATGATGCTTTTGACCATTTTACGGTTGCCGGCATATACATCTTCCGGAATGATGATATGATCACCCGGATTCAGTGCCTGAAAAATCGCAGATGCAGCCGCAATCCCGGAGGAAAATGCAGCAGCGGCCGATCCCTCCTCCAAAACAGCGATCAGATGTTCAAATTGCAGACGATTCGGATTACCCAACCGGGTGTAGTGAAGGTCTTCTTCCTTTCTTCCGGTCTCATCTATTTCAAATATCGTACTGGGAGAAATGGGTGGGATAATGGCTTTGGATGGATTTCCAATTTCGAGGCCTGCATGTATCGCTTTTGTTTCAAATCGCATAACTTTCTAATGAATTTCGATTCCTTATTGAGGTTCTAAGGTAATACAAATTCAGATATTTTATACCGATTCGGTTCACAGATTTCTTGGACTTAAAAACAAGAGAATCAGACGACTGTCATATCGAATCTATATCAACTTTTGTCTCAGTCAATCAGTGATAAGACGTTTACTTCCGGTTCAAGAACGATCTCAGACTTTATGGATCTTGATATCAGACAAATCTGTTCGGCTTTTTCGAGTAATCGATGTGCTTTTTTGATGTTGGAATCATCTGTAATCGTCA
>JBBDJK010000074.1:0-1003 GCA_040879905.1 Balneolaceae bacterium
TACCTCAGGCGGAAGAGTCATTAGAATCCTCTATGGCCGGGTATCAGAATGATAAAGTAGACTTCCTGTCCCTGCTCGACAGCGAATTGACCCTTTTTCAATTTCAGTTGGATTACCATCGGTTTGTAACCGACTACCATAAAACTATCTCAGAAATTGAAGCCCTTACCGGCACTGAGCTTTAAACCATTTTAAAAAAACAGACAATTGAGGACATACAAAATGAAAACCAAATCTATACTTCTCATCCTTGGCCTTATTGCCGCTTTTACTCTCGGTGGCTATTGGCTCGGCACTCAAACTACAGTTACTTCGGTATCATCCACTGAGGCTACTTCGGAAATGCAGCATCAGGACATGCAAAGTGATACACAATCAGATACCAAAAACCAGGAAGATCGTGAAATTCTGTATTGGCAGGCACCAATGAACCCCAGCGAAATCTATGACAAACCGGGTAAGTCTAGGATGGGGATGGACCTGGTGCCGGTCTATGCGGATGAGGCCACCAGTTCAGAAGGCATGATCAAGATCAATCCCGTAGTGGTTCAGAATATGAATGTGCGAACAGCAATTGTTCAACAAAAAGATCTTTCTACGGTAGTGAGTGCTGTCGGAAAAGTGGAATACGACGAGCAAAAATTATTCAATGTAAACCCCAAAATTTCCGGCTGGGTGGAACAACTCTATGTGGATTATACAGGGAAAATGGTCCGGTACGGACAACCCCTGTTCAGTATTTATTCCCCCGAACTGGTTACTACACAGCAGGAATATCTTTTGGCCCTAAAAACAAGAGATAAAGTAGAGGCCAGTAGTTTTGAAACTATACGCGCCGGTGGCAACAGCCTGCTTGAAGCTACCAAAAAACGCCTGGAATACTGGGATATTCCCACATCCGAGATTGAAAGACTGGAGAAAACCCGCGAAATCCAAAAAGCGGTGACGCTCACATCCCCCGCAACTGGAATGGTACTGCATAAAAATGCCGTAGAAGGTGAAT
>JBBDJK010000075.1:0-18664 GCA_040879905.1 Balneolaceae bacterium
GATAGCAAATAAATTTGAATCAGCGTAAGCTTCTAACCCATTTTCAATATCCATGTCCAGTTTAATGCGCTTATTATTGGCATTTGGTTTGGCTTGATTCAGAACTTCAGAAATAACCTGTTCAACTTCAAAAATTTTCGGCTCAAATTTTATCTTATCTGTTTGATATCGTGCCCACTCAAGAAGATTCTTAAGAAAGTCATCAAACTGGATCGATGTTGTTTCAAGATGTGTGGAATACTCCTTCATCTCTTCTAAATTATCCTCCAGACTACTCTCTTTCAGCAAGGTTGCTAATCCAATGATACTACTTGCATAATTACGCAAATCGTGGGCGATAATTGAAAAAAGTCTGTTCTTGGTTTCGTTTGAACGCCTTAACTCTTTTGTTCGATCCATAATGACTCTTTCGAGTGCTATTCTCTCTATTCTATTTTTAGTCATCCGATATCGGTAAACACTCATCACTGCAACAGTTATGATCAATAATATTAAACCGATAAACCAATATGTCATCCAAAACGGTGGTGTAATCTGAATCGTTAGAGATCGATATTCATCACTCCAAACCCCTCCATTGTTTGTGCTGCGGACCTGAAATACATATTCACCCGGACTTAAATTTGTATAAGTGGCTCTTCTTTGATTTCCCACTTCATTCCAATTTTCCTCAAAACCCAACAATCTGTATGCAAACTGATTGCCTTTTATAGAATTATAATTTAGTGCAACATAATCAATGGATAAGACTCTGCTGTTATATGGCAAAATGATTTTATCGGCTACACTAATGTGTTTTGTTAAAGGTGAGTCCTCTCCAATATCCACCGGTTCGTTAAACAGCAGGAGTTGTGTTAAAACAACCGGATGAGCACTACTATCTGAATGGATACTGTCAGGATGAAAACGAATGAATCCATTGGTTCCTCCAAAATAGATATAACCATTTCTGTCAATCGTACCTGATCTTGGATTGTATTCGCGAATACCCAATCCGTGTTCAAGATTAAAATTCTGATACTCGTCAGTATCAGGATTCAATCTGGTTAATCCGTTATTTGTACTGAGCCATAAATATCCATTCTTGTCTTCTAAAATAGTGTGAATCACATTATTTGGAAGGGATTGATCTGTCGTGGCAACCGGTATAACCTGATTCAGATTCCTGTCAAATCGAAGCAGTCCCCCGCCTCCGGTACCAAAAAGGAGTTGGTTCCGGTCATTTTCATAAATAGTTTGAACCAAACTGGCATAAAACAACCCATTCGCATTAATATCAAAAGCATCAATTTGGCCACTCTCTCTATTCAATCTGTGAATCACTCCTGCATAAGTACCGATCCATATATCACCCAAACCATCCTCATATACTATTCGGGCATCGTTATTCTGAAGTGATTCCGGATCTTCATAATTATCCGGATTGGATTGATAATGTGTAAAAAGTTCATTCACCGGATCATACTCAGTAACCCCGCCATGATTGGTACTGAACCATAAATGTCCATCTCTTGATTCAAAAATATCAAAAATATAATTACTGTTTAAACTTTGAAGGTTTCCGGGCTCTTGTTGAATGTTATCAAATGTTCCGGACGCAGAATCATAGATATCCACTCCGCTCCCATACGTTGCCAAATAGACTTTTGAGTCGGATGCATGGATATCCAATATTACCTCGGAAGTAGGGTTTGAGGGGTTATTTCGATCAGTTCCGAATCGGGTAAATGTTTCATTAACCGGGTTGAAAATATTTAACCCCCCGCCATCTGTACCTATCCAAATCTCATCCTGATCGATTTCCTGAATAGATTGAACAACATTATGACTGATTGAATTTGTGTTTATCGGATCATTTTGATAGTGCGTAAAATGCTGATCACTTAACTCATAGAAATTTAACCCGCCCGCAAATGTACCGAACCATATAATCTCTTCACGGCTTTCATAAACTTTAATTATTCCATTATTACTGATACTATGTGGATTTTCACTGCTCGCTTGATATCGATAAAAAAGTCCGGCCTCCTTATCCATAATATTTAAACCATCATTACCGGTTCCAATCCAAAAATTTCCATGGCTGTCCTCCAGAATTGAAAAAATCGCATTTCCACTCAAACTATTTGGATTGGCAGGGTCATGGATAAACTGCTTAAATGATTCCTCTTCAGGATTAAAAGAAAATAGACCCTGATCTTCCGTACCGATCCACATGGTCCCTTTACTGTCTTGATATATTTCACGAACAGTACCGATAGATCTCCTGTCATCACCCTCTACAAAAGTTTGGTATCGCTTGAAACGATTGGTCTCTCGATTATATCGATTGAACCCGTCATAAGTTCCCACCCAAACGGTTCCATTCCGATCTTCAAACAATTTGGTAACCGTGTTGTTTGATAGAGTTGTTTCGTCATCGTCATCAGACATGATACGTCTGAATGTCTCTCTTTCCCGGTTCATCAGATTCAGCCCAAAAGCAGTAGCAATCCAAAATTACCCTTCACTATCCTCATGAATATCCCAGACCGTATTGGCACTTAAGGTTTCCCAACCCCATTCATCATCTATGGCTACATAGTTAAAAAAACGATCCTGATCACGATTGTACTTCATCAAACCGTTCGTGTGAGTCCCTATCCACAGTGTATTTCCGGAATCTTCATAAATCACACGTATATTATTATCTGTGATGCTTCCGGTGTCTTCCGGGTTTGATTTGTAAACTGAAAAATCATACCCATTATAACGGTTGAGCCCGTCCTGTGTACCAATCCACAGATAACCATATGAATCCTGGTGAATTGCCTGAACCGTTGATTGTGATAACCCATCCTGAATTGAAAGATGGTTAAACCTTTTATCCTCTATTTGTGACAGAACCGTAACAGGTATCACACAAATAATTACACCGAAAAAAAACACCCTTATTCTCTTCATCTTTAATTAATTGGGCAATCAGCTATCTCAAAGCTGTGTAGTTCTTTCAAAAATAATTAAACGAATACAGTTACGTTTTCAAACGGATTATTTTATTAAACTAATGTACTAAATTATTGATAGATTAATAAATCTTAATATTTGAAAGATAGATTAAAACATGCAAATAAAATGGATTCCGAAAACAGGATGATGGCGCTGTACTTATTGATCTGTTTGCTCTCTTTATCATTGACTTATTTAGAACCATAATCAGCTTTTTAATATTCACTGAGTTGAAGGAAGTCTCTGATCTGATCCCACCAATTTGCGATTAAAACTTGAATAATGTATTTACATCAATATGGCTTTCACTCCAGAAAAAGAAGAGTATCTAAAACTACTGGCAGAGCAGTACCCATCCATACGATCTGCATCTACAGAGATCATCAACCTGAGTGCAATCCTCGAACTTCCAAAAGGTACTGAACATTTTATCTCCGATATCCATGGTGAGCATGAAGCTTTTTTACATGTACTTCGAAATGGATCGGGATCCATAAAAAGAAAGATTGAAGATGCTTTTCAGGATACCATATCCGCTCAAGAAAAACGGACTTTAGCCACGTTGATCTACTACCCGGAAAAAAAACTGCCGCTCATCCTTAAAGATATAGATATCGGCCAAAAAGATGAATGGTTTAGAGTTGCTTTATTCCGATTAATTAAACTTTGCAGAATTACCTCCTCTAAATATACCAGAAGCAGGGTGCGTAAAGCACTTCCGGATGACTTTGCCTATATCATTGAAGAGCTTCTGCACCAACAGGAAAGTATTTTAAACAGACAACAATACTACAGCAGTATTATCAATTCAATCATTGAAACAGGTAGAGCTGAAGCATTCATTATCGCACTTTCAAATTTAATCCAAAGGTTTTCCATTGCGCATCTTCACGTTCTCGGAGATGTCTATGACCGTGGGCCGGGAGCACATATCATCATGGATAAATTAATGGATTACCACTCGCTGGATTTTCAATGGGGGAATCATGATATCGTCTGGATGGGTGCAGCCGCAGGGAGTGAAGCTTGCATTGCCAATGTAATTAGGGTTTCCCTTCGTTACGCCAACATGGAAACCCTCGAAAACGGTTATGCAATCAGTATGATGCCATTGGCTTCTTTTGCAATGGATGTGTATGGCAGTGACCCATGTGAGCAGTTCAAACCCAAATCAACCACCCATCGGCTCACAAAGCATGAACAGTTGTTAATGGCCAGGATGCATAAAGCAATTACGGTTATTCAACTCAAACTGGAAGGACAGATTATCGAGCGGCGTCCTCATTACCAAATGGACGATCGCCGATTGCTTCATAAAATGAATCCGGATACAGGAACCGTAGAAATTGATGGGGTAGATTATCCGCTTATGGATACACATTTTCCTACGATTAATCCACAAAACCCCTATGAATTAACCGATTATGAATCAAAAGTGATGCAAAAAATAGAGCTCTCTTTTGCAAACAGTGAACGTCTTCAAACGCACATCCGCTTTCTTTACTCTATCGGGAGTATGTATCAAACCTACAATGGAAATTTGTTATATCATGGCTGCATTCCGATGAATTCCGATGGTACACTTCGTCATTTTGATTTTGATAAAAAGGATCACACCCCAAAAGAATTTATGGACCGGCTCGAGCGGTTAGCACGACAGGGATATTTTACAATCGATGATCCGGTTAAAAAGCAGTATGGAGAAGACACGATGTGGTACTTATGGAGTGGTGCTCAATCACCACTCTTCGGTAAAGATAAAATGGCTACTTTTGAACGTTATTTTATTGAAGATCCGGTCACTCATGCCGAAGTAATGAACCCTTATTATGAGTATCGTACCGATGCAAAAGTAATTGAAACGATTTTGAATGAGTTCGGTTTAGATCCCCAAAAAGGACATGTTGTTAATGGCCATGTCCCGGTTAAAGTAAATAGAGGTGAAAATCCATTGAAAGCAAACGGGTTGTTGCTTGTAATTGATGGAGGATTTGCCAAAGCGTACCAATCTAAAACAGGAATTGCCGGATATACTTTGATTTTTAACTCTTACGGATTGCTTCTTGCTTCTCATGAACCATTTGAATCGATCCAAAAAGCCATTAAAGAGGAACAGGATATTCGTTCTGAAATCAGAGTTGTCGAAAAGAACGTTAAACGAATACGGGTTCGTGACACAGATGATGGCAAGATTATTCTTAAAAAAATTGCCGAGTTAAATAAACTTTTAAAAGCTTATCGAACCGGCCTGATCAAAGAATATACTTCCGGTTAAGGCCCACCGATTTCAGGAAAGTCTGAAGACTCTTGTTTAAATCTGATATATCGGATTAAGTCAGAAATTCCATAAAGCAACAAAAATGCAGCGATCAGATAAGCGACCCACTCCGGATTCAAGATGATAAGAAGTGCTATAATCAGTGTTATAAAACCAAGAATAGCGAATTGAAATGCCATCAAAAATATCAACCCGAAGAACCCAAGAAATACTGCAAACGTGTAAGGAATTAATTCCGGAAAAATAAATATCAGAACGCCTGATATCAGAGGCAGGGCAGAAATAGGTGCAGGCAATCGGAAGTAAATCAGCATCAACCCCAGTACCATCAAATAGCCACCCGCTATCAGATAGAGAAAATTTGGATACACCAATGTCAGTAAAGCCGTCACAATAGCTAATAACGCATTCAAAAAACGTCGTTCACTGATTTTGTATGTCGTATTTACCTGATAATGGTTCATCATCCTTTTTTAAACTTATAAATGATTCATTTCATCACATCTTCTATTTCAAGGATCTCTTTCGGCACATCGGTCAGATTTTCATACCCGGTTTCGGTAACAATGAGGTTATCTTCAATTCGTATTCCACCAAAATGATAGAGTGATTCAATTCTATCCGCATTCAGAAATCGGGCATACTCTCCACTGTTAATGGCCGGTTTTAAAAGTGCGGGAATAAAATAGATACCCGGTTCAATGGTAACCACCATACCGGCTTCCAATTCGCGCCGTACCCTCAAAAAACGAATTCCGGGTCTGTCAATACGATCCACTCCTTTCGGATACCCCCCCACATCATGAGTGTCAAGACCGAGAAAATGTCCCAAACCATGGGGGAAAAACAGTGCAAAAACATTGTTCTCCATCATCTCATGAACCTCACCTTTCACGATCCCAATCTGCTTCAGCCCATTTAAAATAATCTGGCAAGCTGCAAGATGGAGGTCTTCCATATTAACACCCGGTTTTACCATTTCGATCGTCTTGTTCAGTGCATCCAGGACGATCTGGTAAATTGCAGCCTGGTCACCGGAAAACCGCCCTTTTACCGGGTAAGTACGGGTTACATCAGACGCATATCCTTCATACTCAAAACCTGCATCAATCAGAAACAGCTCTCCGTCTGCAATCAGCCGGTCACTGCCTGTATAATGTAAGATAGCACTGTTTTCACCACTCGCGTGGATACCTGAATACGCCGGTTGTAATAAACCATTTCGCTTCTGAAAATAGTCGTATATAGCTTTGGTCTGGTACTCAAACATTCCCGGTTTAATCGCTTTCATCACCTCCAGGTGTGCACTGTTATTAATTTTTGCAGCCGTTCGCATCTTCTCCAGTTCATTCTCGGTTTTGATACTTCTGCAATAAGTCAAAGCATCTGTAAGAGTTTCTGTATCGACAACAAAATCACGGTTGAGGTCTTCCAGATACTCTGCCTGAGATTCATCCAGACAGTATATTAAGGATGGATTCAGGTTATTGAGCACCGTCAACAACTCCTGATCAAAATGCAGATGATCCGGTTGATAAAGTTCTTGAATCTCGTCCTGTTGTTTGATCCGGCCGTGCCAAACAGCGTACTGTGCATCTCTTTTTGGACAAAAAAGAAAATACTCACCCGTTTTGATAACTATTACTGTATGGTAATCGGGCTCTCCAATACCTGTCAAATACCAGAAATTACTCTCTTGCCGAAAGGGAATTTCATAATCTGTATTGTATCGATACATTGTTTCTGCACCCCTTAAATAAATCAGGCCATCTTGATTTTCTTCAAACAAGGATAGTAGTTTTTCTCTGTGTAGTTGATTCGGCATTTTTATTCTTCTTAATTTCTGTTTTTAATGATCTGTTTAGATATTAGTGAGAATGTATCCTCATTAAACACCCTTAATTTGGTCATTTAAAAGTATATCTATACGACAATATAGAGATATTCAATGTATCAGATATCCAACAAGCTAAAAAAGTTCATTACTTCCGTGGATAGTTTTTCTGCTGTTTCGTTTTTAAAATTTAATAATAATTCTTTTAATGAAGAGCCTGTATCTATCTCAATTGAGGCTCTGTCGGTATATATATTAGCGAGCTGATAATCACCTTTCATCATTTTTCCCAAATCTATTACCAAAATTCTATCATTTATACCCTTTCGGTTCAACACGGACACCATATAGGTTGTTGATGAATTTGTGCCTACAAAACTCATTGCCATTTTGATCCCGGTTTCAATATTGAAAATCCGGTAATACTGCTCCATAGGAATGGGCAAATAGGAATTTTCAAAAGCAAGATAACGGATCTCTGATTCGATCGCATCACTCCAAAACAGTTTGAGAATTGCCGATATTTGATTCTGATCTGACAAATTTTTCTGAACTCCACAAAACCCGCGATCTGACCAATAGTTAATGTCACGAAATTCTGAATCACAATATTCATTCATTATCGGCAGTGTATCCGAAACGGCTCTGTTTAACTCTGTTCTGAAGGAAAAATCATCCACACCATTGCTTAAAACAATATAATCCGCACCTACTTCAGTGTTGTATCTGGCGGCCTGTTCTGCAGCATTTTTTTGAATGGAAACCGATTCTGCTTTGCACTCAATTAAAATAAAGGGCTTTAACTGTGACGTATAGAGCAACAAATCGGCACGTACTGAATGCTTTTTTTGTCTTAATTTGATGGGTGTTTCAAAACCGATCCTGGACTTGTTCCAGCCTGCCTCAAGAAGTAGATAATCAACCCATTTCAGGCGAACCCTTTCCTCCGGCCGGTTTTTGAATCTCTTTTTTAGAATGGGATTATAGAGCCACTTATTCTTTTCTTCAATCTTAACGATCGGAAAATGGTATTGTACTGCACTTTTCATAAACCATTTAACAAAATCTGACTCTTTGTAAATATATTCTGATCCATTTCGTGTAATCTATCCTGAATAAAGCGCTTAAACAGTCAGTTTATAACTTGTGCAACTTCCCTCTTCTTTTCCATTTTTCTCACATTCGTCTCGTTTTTCAAATCCCTGCTTAGAGAACTCTAATATTTCACCCTTTTTATCTGTTCTTCTCCATCTCCAGTCACCTTTTACATCCTGATAAATTTCACATTTTGGCATAGATCTATAGATTGTATTTGAATTACCTGATACCACTATATCCCCTTTTTTTGGATCAGAGTCAACTTTTTAGGTGATTAGTTGCAACAATCCGGACGTTCAGGATAATGAGTGATGATGATTCGATCCGGTGATGGTTATTTATCGATTTTGATGACTCATGTATCAAACTCTTTTACTACATTAGGACGATCAGGTAAATGAAACCAATCTTTTATTATGGACCCGGGATCATCACAAAAATTAGCCATATTGATCGATGCTGACAATGCTCAGCCATCCATCACAGAAAATCTACTCGCTGAAGTCGCAAAATATGGCACAGCGAATGTAAAACGGATTTACGGCGACTGGACCCAGCCGCAGCTCAGAAGTTGGAAGGAACTTCTTTTGGAATACTCTATCCAGCCAATTCAACAGTTTGGATATACTAAAGGTAAAAATGCTACAGATAGTGCATTGATCATCGATGCAATGGACTTATTATATACCGGACGGTTTGATGGTTTTTGTCTGGTGACAAGTGACAGTGATTTTACAAAACTGGCTGCCCGTATCCGTGAATCCGGGTTGGTTGTTTACGGTTTTGGTGAGAAAAAAACTCCTGAACCGTTTGTAGCCGCTTGTGATAAATTCATCTATACAGAAGTGCTTGCTAAAATTGATGAAGAGAAACCGGATCAGCGAAAAAAATCTGCAAACACACTTAAACAGGATACCAAGCTGTTAAATCTTGTCAGAAACGCGATTGATGCTTCTTCGGATGAAAGTGGCTGGGCACATCTCGCTCCTGTGGGAAGTTATATTGCCAAACAGTCTCCGGAATTTGACCCCAGAAATTACGGTTTTAAAAAACTTGGTGAACTGTTACACGCAATGAATCTCTTCGAACTTGAAGAGCGTCCGGTTGGTGAAGGCCAATCCAAGGCCCTTTACATTCGTGATAAACGAAAATAGAATAGATAAACAGATCCTATCGAAGGTTCAGGTTCCTCTATGAGTCTCTTTTTGCAGGAACAAGTAACACAGGTATCTTGCTGAATCGGGTAACCTGCGTGCTTACCCCTCCCAGAAAGAATTCGTGCACAAACCCTTTACCCTGACTTCCCATTACTGCCAGCGTTACATTATTCTCCTCGATTGCTGTGATAATCTCTTTCCCCGGTGTGCCGAATGTGATAATAATCTCTGAGTTATTTCTGGTATGATCTGAAAGTGAATTTCTCATTTCATCCAGGTGTGAACGGCTGCCCTCGGTCAACTCATCACGACTGACCGGATCTTTCAACGCGATGGCGTGATGCCCCTGTACATGTATAAAGGTAATTTTCCCGATTTTACCTTCACTGTCGAGTTGCTTAACCACCTCAAATGCCCTGTCTGCCGTATCTGAAAAGTCGGTTGCATGCAGTACATGATCCAATGCTGAATCGACCGATTGAGTCATCACCAGATTTCTCTGATCGGTGTCATCTTTATCCCATTCCATGTCGATATTAAGCAAAAATACCGGCAATCTGGATCTCTGTAAAATTTCCGTTGCTGTACTACCAAGTAACATCTCCTGGACTTTACTCTGACCGCGACTCCCAATGATGACAAAATCAGCATCCTGTTCTTTTGCTGAAGTCAATATCTCGGTTGGTGGATAATAATAAGTTCCGGATCGAAGTTCCGTATCAACAATCAATCCCTCTTTTTCCAACTTCTGTTTATAAGAAGCCAGTTTTTTGGTATATCCTTCTGTATTAAACTCAGTTCTTGAACCTGTGAACGGAATGGATACCACAGTTACCAGTGTCACTTTTTTAGTGCCGAATTTTTTGAATTGTGGTAGAGCATTCACAATCAGATCACTCGCATCCGATTGATCCAGGGCAACCAATGCATGAACAAACGTTGATTTCATCATCCTTCCTCTCATTCTCGTTAAACTTTATTTAATGTACTCCCTTTACTCCAAAATAAGAAAGTATCTGCATGTTAAAACATTCAATTTAATTAACATGAGTTCGATATTCATGTCTTGACAATCGTCAGTTTAAGCACAATTTGACATACTCAATCACTATAATCATTCTTACATCGAACTCACGTTAAATAAATCGATCCGGAGTAAGGCAGAAATGGAGATCTGTATTTTAAGGATACAGATCTCAAACCGATAATCCGAACAATCTATGATTAATGATTTTCCGCTTCATTGCTCTTGTGAAGTTCAAAAAGAATGGCCCCTGTATGAATGATAAATCGTGTTAACATTTTGAACTCTTTCGTGCTGAACACCCGGTTTCTTTTAAGCGTAACAAAACCGTAAATAGCAGTTCCCGGTTTGATATCCCATTTATTCTTGCTTAACTCTTCATTGGATATCTCATAAAGTGGAATACCAATTTCAGACATATAACCAAACCGATCTTCAATATGATCCTGATTTTCACTGCTCTCAAATTCAGCCTTGTTGTTCAGATAGGGTTTTTTGGTCTCATAAATCGACCTGTTGGTACTCTCGGAAGGCCTCCTGTCCGGTTTGGTTTTATCAGATTTTCCATCAACAAGCTGCACGGCGGGTTCCGGACGATCGCTGTTTACAACCCATATCGTAAAATAATTTACATCAAACATTCTGTATAAACCTTCGCCCAATTTTTTCCCTGTCTCAAGAAAATTTCCCCTTCCGGCTGTTGCAATTAAGATGGTGAGGATACTTCTGAATGTCTGTTTATAATCGTACTTGATAAATCTCTTATGATCATCCGGAGAGATATGTTTTTCAACAAGTTTGAGGATGTTCTCTTTTTCATAAAAAAGATCTGCCTTTTCAAGGTATTCAACAGCTCCAAACCTGCGGGCCTTGATCTCAGACTCCATATTTGCTTCGGCTGTCATCACAATAACCGGAATCCTGCTAAGTGCAGTGTCAATAACAATCGATTCCAGAAGTTCTATACCGGAGATCTCCGGCATTTTTATATCCAGTAAAACCAGATGGATCGGGTGTTCTGAGAGTATATCAATGCCCTTCTGTGCACTCTCTGCAAAAAACAGACGATACTGGCTGCTTAATACAGTCTTAAAGATGAGATGTACTACTTTTTCATCATCAATGACCAATATATTCTTCTGAGTCATTTCGATTCGTGATTTAGATGGCAATCAATCTATTTATAAATAGATTATTGCGACTTTTAAACTACTATTTATCAACAAAAGTAATCAATTTCATGATTTAAACGAATCATATAATTAAATTTATGCTTAAAGGGATGCAAATCAATTATCTGTTTACTTTAGAAAATCTAACAGATTTATACATCAGGTTTTTTAGGACAAATATTCTTGCTACCAATATCCACGATATAGTTTTAACTTTCGACGTTTGCATAATCAGATTGATTCACAATTTTCTCTTATCATACCAGTGAATGCGAATCCTATGATCCACTTTTTTTAAGCGTAATTCCAGATTCATGACCGACCAGACCGATTTAAAGAAACAACGTGAGCAGATCGATACAATCGATGAGCAAATTCTGGATCTTCTCAAAAGACGAAAAGATGTTGTTCAGGATGTTTTGAAACAGAAAATAGAAAAACAGCTTCCTGTTTTTGTGGCCAAACGAGAAAATGAGAAGACCCACTCTTTCAGGGAAATGGCTCTGTCAAGAGGACTGGATCCCGACTGGGCAGAGGATTTCCTCAGGATGGTAATGTCTGCATCTCGTGCTACACAATCTGTGGATACATTCCCCCGATCTACAAAAAATCCAAAGCATATCCTGTTTGTGGGTGGGGAAGGTGGTATGGGAAAACTTTACCGAAAGATTTCGGATCAAAGCGGACACATCACGTACAGTCTGGATAAAGGAAATTGGTACAAGCTCGATGAGATAGCACCCAAAATCGATCTGGTTATTGTAACCGTACCGATAAATGTTACAATTAATGTCATTAAACGGCTTGCACCGAAATTAAAACCTTCGACCATCCTTGCCGACTTTACCAGTAATAAAAGTGAGCCGCTTAAAGCGATGTTAGATTCACATACCGGACCTGTTATCGGTTTACACCCTATGCACGGACCCGATGTACCGAATCTATCTAAACAGTTGATGGTTATTTGTGCAGGTCGTAAGGCTGAAAGTGCGGCCTGGTTCAGTGAACAGTGCATACTGTGGGGAATGCGTATTATCGAAGCAGATCCTCAAAAACACGACCATGTGATGAATCTGGTACAGGGCTTGAGACACTTTGTTGCGTTGATGCATGGTTCATTTATGAAAGAATACGATCTCAATCCGTCTGAGATGCTCGACTATTCCAGTCCGATCTATCGCGCTGAATTAATGATGACCGGTAGGATTTTTGCTCAGGATGCTGAACTTTACGCAGATATTGTCTTTGCCAATCAGGAGAGACGCGATCTTTTGCTCTCCTTTTTTAATCACCAAAAACAACTCATGGAGATGGTTAAAAAAGATGATAAAGCCGGATTCATCAAGGAGTTCGAGGCGGTTACCGACTACTTTGGCAGTTTTGCTTCTCAGGCATTGGTTGAAAGCGGATATCTAATAAATCGCCTTTCAGACCGTTTCTCATAAATATTTTATTTTTACCTGACACAAAAAGTAAATTTCTGATTCAAACAATAGTTAATTTTTTTCTATTATTAATGTGAGTTCGATGAATAAATCAAGTTTTTGAATTTCCCCCTTAAATAAGGGGGTTAAGGGGGATGTGCATTAAGATATTGGGAAAACCAATGAACACCCCTCTGATCTAAGTCTCCCCAGACAGCTGTCGGGCGAATTTTCTCTATTCATTTTTGAATTGTACTCAGGCTATTATGGAACCGTTATCTATAAAAATTTCAATGGCAGCATGATCATTAACAACTTTCGCAACACTTTTTTACTGTTCATTATACTATTCACAGTTTTTATGACCGGCACTGTCAATGGACAGGTTAATCGTGCCGATAACTATACCCTTTTTGAAGCGCCTGATATCGAAAGTGTTTGTGTATTGGAACCGCTCGAATATGATGATGATTACAGATACAATCCATACCCCAATGTACTGAAATCAAATGCAACAGAAGGGGGTGCCTCTTTTGACATCACCTATTTAAATGATTGTGGTGGAAGAGAGTGGCCTGAAGAAGCAAAAGTTGCTTTTGATTATGCAGCCCAACTCTGGGGGAGCCATTTGAATTCTAGTGTCCCTATCTCCATTGAAGCAACATGGAAATCCCTGGGTGAAAATACCCTCGGTAGTGCCGGACCAACAGCCATTGTCATACTCTCTGAACCCGGTACCGTTCCAAACACCTATTACGCCATTGCACAGGCGAATGCAATGCTCGGTACAGACCTGAAAGAGAATTCACCCTATTCCCATGATATCAGAGTAAACATCTCATGTGACAGAACAAACTGGTATTACGGCACAGACGCCATGACCCCCGGTGGGCAGTTTGATCTGGTAACGGTTCTGCTTCATGAAATTGGCCATGGAATAGGATTTTTGGGAACCATGAGTGCAGATAACAACGGACGAGTCGCCGAGTGGGGTGTAGGTGATTCAAAAATTCCCTTGATTTATGACCAATTTACACTGGATCATCATTTTGACCATCTGATCGACACCGATAGTCATCGCAATCCATCAACGTCACTTTATGAAGCCTTAACAGGACTTGATGAGGGTGTATATTTTAGTGCTGATGAATCTGAATTTGCATTGGACAGGCTACGTGTACCCCTTTATACCCCAAGCCCGTATCAAAAAGGCTCAAGTTATTCACACTTGGATCAAATATTTTTCAGTACAAATGGTCCCTATGCAGAAAATGCCCTCATGCGGCCTGCCATCCCCTTTCAATTTGCCATTCATTCCCCCGGCCCGGTTTTTTGTGGGCTTTTAAATGATATGGGCTGGCCTCTGGGTCCCGCGTGTGAACAACTGATTGAAGATGATGCACCCTTGGAAAGGCCGGTACTTGCCTTGCCCGGAAATGGGATCAAAAAATCCGGAACTACACCTCAACTGGTTTGGAACGATGTGAATGGAGCGACCTCCTATCAGGTACAAATTTCAAAAAATTACACCCATACAGACATCGTTTTTGATGAAACATCTCCCGGTACGTCGCTCACTGTGAATAGCGGCCTGAGTCCGGCAACGATCTATTTCTGGAGAGTCAGAGCGATTGGATCGGGTAGCACAAGCAGTTGGAGCAGCAACTATCGTTTTACAACAGCACTTGATATTCCGAATACAGTCACCCTCTTTTCACCCGAAAACGGTGCTATAAACCAGCCAACTGCCGTTAATCTGTTTTGGGAATCGATTAATGGAGTCGATAATTATACCCTTCAAGTTGCAACCAACCCCAATTTTAATTCTCAGAACCTGGTAATCGAAAGAACACTGAAGATTAACGAATTTTCTACATCACAGTTAATCGACTTTTCAACCACCTACTATTGGAGGGTCAAAGCCCGTAGCAATATTGGGGAAACAGACTGGAGCGAAACATGGTCATTTACTACAATTATCGAAAGGCCCCTTGCCGTAACTGCTTTTATCACACCCATTAATGATGAGGTACAAGTTCCTGTTACCACTAAATTTAACTGGGAGCCAAGTGAAAGAGCGTCCGATTACACAATCCAGATTTCAACCGATGAAGATTTTTCAACCGTCCCGATATCCGGATTTGTTTCAAACTCACAATTCACAAATGATGACCCATTGGATTTTGCAGAAGTCTATTATTGGAGGGTCAAAGCCAGTAATATCGGAGGAGAAAGCAATTGGAGTGAGACAATCCGATTTATCACTGAAGTGCAAGAGACAAAGATCAGTGATAACTACCCAAATCCATTCAACATATTCACCACACTTCGATATCAGCTTTCTGATCAAAGATATGTATTGGTTGATGTGTTTGATATGGCGGGTCGCAGGGTGTCAGTACTCGTGGATGGTGAACAGGGGCCCGGTGTCTATTTTGAATCGCTTCATGCCAACCATTTTGCATCCGGTATCTACATGATACGTTTTGTAGCCGGTGATGTGATGGATGTACAAAAGATGACCATCATCAAATAGAGATCAGGTCATCTAATTCAAAATCCAGATCGTGTAGTTGAGCCAGGCAGCAAAAAAGACCCAGCCAAAATATGGCACCAAAAGCCAACCGGCTACTCTATCTTTTTTGTAAAAATGAAAACCGGTATATCCGATAGCTGCTAATAGGAACAGAATTTCAGCAAAAGCCCAACCGATCTCCTGAAATCTGAAAAAAATCTGTGACCAGAGTGCATTCAATAATAACTGAATAAAAAATAGCACCATGGCCATTTTAGCTCCGGCGAACCCATCTTTTTTCCAAATGATCCATGCGGCAATAGCCATCATCGTATAGAGTGTTGACCAAACAGGGCCAAAAACCCATGATGGAGGGTTCCAGTCCGGTTTTTGGATCGTTGCATACCAATCTCCCGATGCCATCCCGGGTGATACTTGTGCACCCAACCATGCTGTCAGGAAACATATACTGATAAAAAAAATAAAACCGAGAATGGATTTGAATCGCTCACTATTTTTCATGAAATCTTTCTCTTTAATTTATCTGAATTGTAATTAAGATTCATTATTATGGTTTTTTGCTGTAATCCAAAATTCGTTTAACTATATTTTAACTTATTTACAGACACTGTTATTCATCAGAGGTTAAACAAATAATTAAAGTAGTATAAGAACCGTTCAACGGTAAATAATTTTTTCAGTTATAAAAAATGAAAGTCAGGTATTTCGTTCTTATATGGACTCTGTTCCATTTTGCAGGATCAATTCCAGCGCTGGGTCAACAAGTGCATCGTGGTGAACTAATTTTCAGTCCGATCCCTCATGCGGATGAAATCTGTACAATCGATCCTACAGATCACAATGCGTTTTTCTCATTGACACCCGATCCTGAACTTCAAAGAATCATGAAACAGACAGATGGAGTGCTATTCGAAGTCGATTACTCTGTTGATCCGGAGCAATCTTGTGAAGTCTCTGCATGGCCACAAATGGCAACGGATGCATTTGAATACGCACTATCCATTTGGTCGGCACACCTGAGATCGGATGTGTCAATCCGGATTAATGCTGTTTGGAAAGAATTTGAATCCGGGGATGATGGCCGCACTACTTTGGGTGGTGCAGCACCATCACGAGTTGTTCAGCTTGCAGGTATCGGTAAACCGGATACCTGGTACTCCATCGCACATTTAAGTGCCCTTTCGGGTCAACCGATTCGGGATCAGATTGAGGAATTGAATCATGATATCAATGTTAGTATGAACTGCGGATTTGAAAATTGGTATTTTGGAATCGATGGGAATACACCTGAAGAACTGGTCGATTTTGTGACGGTCGTTATGCATGAAATAGGCCACGGAATCGGTTTTATCGGAAGTGCTGATGGTTCTGGTGATAATGGTGCAGCATCGATTGGCTTCGGCACACCGCCCATACCCACCATCTTTGATCGTTTTGTAGTGGATCAGGAATCAAATTATCTCATCGATCCGATTCATTATGAGAATCCGTCATCAGACCTCTTTGATGCACTCACCGGTAAAAAAGGAGGGATCTTTTTTGACGGTGATGAAGTGAATCACACACTGCTATCTGAACAGGCTGAGCGTGGAAAACTCTATTCACCTGAAGAGTACCGAAAAGGCTCAACCTACTCACATGTGGATCAGGACACCTTTACAGGGACTCTTAACGCGCTTATGCGGCCCAGGATTGATCGCGCTTTTGCGATGCACACACCCGGCCCTCTATTCTGCGGACTTTTACGGGATATGGAGTGGCCGCTTGGGGAAGCATGCCTTCCCTATCTCACACCCTTTGCTTCCATAGAACTGGATAATATTGATAATGAACTCTTTTTTGGTGTTACAACCGTCGGTGAATCTCTTCAACAGACTCTTCCCATTCAGAATAACATGATTTCGGATGCTCCCCTGGAAATCACGGCAGAAATAGATGGAATAGAATTTACGTTCGCTTCCCAAAGCAGTTTTGTTATCGATCCGGGTGATCAGTTTAACCTGAACATCCAATACAATCCTGTTGAAAAAGGAATACAAGCAGCCATCCTGAATCTTCATCACAATGGTAAAAACCTGCCTTCGCCAATCCGTTTGACACTCAAAGGAGAAGCATTGGATCCGGATCAAAGGGTAAGGCTCAGTCAGAGTTATCCCAATCCGGTTATATCGGCTGCATCCGGCGCGACGATTACGTATGCCATTCCCGATGAATCGAATGTCAGGCTGGATCTTTACACCGCAGATGGGCGTCATGTTCAATCGATTGTAAACAACAGGCAACAGAGCGGCCAATATCAGGTAAACATTAACCTGAATGGGTTATCAAGTGGAATCTATATCTACAGGATGATTGTTGACCAAGAGATCACATCCAAAAAACTGATGCTCTTCAGATGATATTATAAAGCAGAGAGTTCAATCATAAAATCCCTGAACTCTTTTGTATCATATTTCGCCAATCCCCTCTTTTCCATCATCAACTTGCCATCTTTTGAGATGATGTATGTAGTAGGAATAGATCTGCTCTCATACGCATCGGGGCTTCTGGTTCGATAATGATAGATGGGCAGGTCAAAATTTCTATTGGCCATAAACTCTTTGGCTTTATTAAAATCCTCATCCACAGAAACAATCAGAAATGTGATATTCTCAACCCCCTCAAGACTATCATATAGCGCTTTTATTGAAGGCATCTCTGCGATACAGGGTGGACACCACGTAGCCCATACATTCATAAAGATCACTTCCCCCTCATATTCAGACAGAGACTGAACCGTTCCCTCCTCATTTGCAAAATAAAACTCTCTACTTGCATCCGGAAAATCAGCAGTCATGGATGGGATCGACGGTTTAATCAAACCGGTTGCCAACATTCCGCGCTGAATGGTGCCAAATACCTGAGTATGCCAACCTGTTACATAAAGAAGTAATATCACACCAATGATGACACCCCATTCAATCATAGATTTTTTCCATTTACTTTTTTTCTTGTCTGAATCCATTTTTACTTCCCTCTTAAATCAATAACAAACCGTTATTCTATGGTCTGATTTTTATATCTAGTTTACCGGTTCCATCCTTCTCCTTGTCGATCAATGCCAGCATCTGATGAACCCTGTTCGCAATCTCTTTTAAACCGATTGCAGAGGGT
>JBBDJK010000075.1:18764-20333 GCA_040879905.1 Balneolaceae bacterium
TGCCAGCATCTGATGAACCCTGTTCGCAATCTCTTTTAAACCGATTGCAGAGGGTGAGGACGGTGAAGCGGCCACGATGGGTGTTCCGGAATCACCGGTCTCCCTAATAAGCTCTCGGATCGGTATTTCACCCAAAAAAGGCACATCCAGTTTTTCGGCAAGTTTTCTTGCTCCCTGTTTTCCAAAAATGTAATATTTCTTCTCCGGCATATCTTCCGGTACAAAATAGGCCATATTCTCTATGACACCCAATACCGGTACATTTACTTTCTGAAACATCGCCACTCCTTTACGCACGTCATCCAGTGCCACTGCTTGTGGTGTTGAGACAATAACGGCACCCGTCAGAGGAACGGTTTGAACGATTGTCAACTGAATATCACCCGTTCCGGGAGGCAGGTCCAGTATCAAATAATCCAGTTCACCCCACTCCACCTCCTGCATAAACTGTTTTACAGCACTTGTTACCATCGGGCCACGCCAAACCATCGCTTGATCCGTATCGACCAAAAATCCCATGGATATCAAGTGAACCCCATGCTTTACGATTGGAACTAATTTTTTTTGTGTTGTAATATTCGGGCGTTCTGTCACGCCAAACATAGTGGGAATACTCGGCCCATAAATATCAGTATCCAGCAGCCCCACTTTTGCACCTGCTTGCGAAAGTGCCACTGCCAGGTTTGCCGCCACAGTTGATTTTCCCACACCCCCCTTTCCGGATGCCACAGCAATGACATGTTTTACACCTCCTAAAATCGGAGTTTGATCGGGTTGAGCCTGCTTCTGTTCTTGCTCCTCCTCTCCCTCAAGTTCTTTTTGTCGGGAGATATTAATTCCAACAGTGATATCCAGTACCGCTTCCGGATCTGCATATTTATGGATAGCAGCAACACACTCTTTTTTCAACTGTGCAGCCAATGCGTCATCTTTACGGGGAAGTTCAAGAGTAAAAGAAACAAATTTTTCCTGTGTAATCAGATCTTGAATTAAATCAAGGGAGATCAGGTCCTTCTTAAAATGCGGATGAATGACATACGATAAAGCGCTTCGAACCTGTTCTTTGTGAATAGACATAACTGTTAATCTTATGATTGTTTTGTTAAGTTGCTAAGATAATCAGATTTTAAGGCAAATTAAACGTAGGTTGCAAATCATGTATAGAGAGCATTGAAAAACACAGAGATACTTCGACTTCATTCGTCGCTGTGCTCCTCATTGCGCTCAGTATGACGCTAAATGTCAAATTAAACATTAAATTTAACGTCATCCCGACTCATTCGGGGAGCGCACATCGAGCCTTTCGTCAGGCATCAAGACAAACGGAGTCCCGATAGTTGTCGGGAAAGCCGAAATGTCACCGCATTAAGGTTTTTCAAAGCCCCCGTATCAACGACAACATAGAGTAAACAACCAAAAGAACGGTAACTATTTTCTGAAGTTAATTATATATTCCAATCTAAATAAAATAATGGCGATTAGGCTGAAGAACCTCTTAGAAACATTTGTTGAGTTTAAATCATTGGAATCTCCGTCCTGATTTGAGGCTTTTGGAAACAGATGAATCTT
>JBBDJK010000075.1:20433-31601 GCA_040879905.1 Balneolaceae bacterium
ATACAGATACAGAATTTGAATAAACAAAATGCTTAAACGAACACCTTTTTACCGGGCACATAAAGATCTTAATGCAAAATTGATTGATTTTGGAGGGTTTGAAATGCCTGTTCAATTTAGTGGAATTAAACAGGAACACCATGCTGTACGGGAACATGCAGGATTATTTGATGTATCACATATGGGTGAATTTTTTGTATCCGGGCCCAAAGCATTGGAATTGATTCAAAAAGTAACCATCAATGACGCCTCTGTACTGACACCCGGAAAAGCACAATATACGGCAATGTGTTATGAAAATGGGGGTATCGTAGATGATTTATTAGTCTATATGTTGGACATAAATAAATATATGCTCGTTGTAAATGCATCTAATATCGAAAAAGATTTCGACTGGATCTCAAAACAAAATAGTGAAGGCGCTGTTTTAGAAAACCGATCTGATGAAATTGCACTACTTGCTCTGCAGGGACCCAATTCTGTTAAAATTTTGCAGAAAATTACCGACACAGAAGTGGATAAAATCAATTTTTACTCATTTAAAACAGGTCAAGTGGCCGGAGAAAATGAACTCATTATTTCTGCAACAGGTTATACCGGAGAAAAAGGATTTGAACTTTATATCGATCTAAAAAAATCCAATCCGGAAAAAATCTGGTCAGCCCTATTCGATGCCGGCAAAGAGTTCCATCTTGAACCTGCCGGCCTGGGTGCCAGAGATACACTTCGTTTGGAAATGGGATATGCATTGTACGGGAATGATATTACGTCAGATACCTCACCGCTTGAAGCCCGAATGGGATGGTTGACGAAATTGGAGAAAGAATATTTTATTGGTAAAGATGCACTCATCAAACAAAAAGAGAATGGAATTACGAGAAAATTAATGGGCTTTGAACTATCCGAACCACGAAATATTCCCAGGTCAGGATACCCTATCGTTACCGAATCGGGGGACCCTATTGGATTTGTCACCAGCGGAACACAATCAATCTCACTTAATAAAGCCATTGGAATGGGTTATATTACAATTGATAAAGCAATTAAAGGTGAGAAAATTTACATTGATATCAGAAAAAAAAGAGTGAAAGCCGTTGTGACGACTCCTCCTTTTTTAAATAAATAAAGTAATTTTAGTAACATGGTAAACCTTGAAAAACTTGACGTCTTCTTCTCTCTGAATTCGTTTAATGAAGCAGAATTGAGAGATAAAACATCAGTCGTTATTGATGTCTTAAGGGCAAGTACCTCTATTGTAACTGCCTTGATGAATGAAGCCGGCGCGATCATACCGGTTTCTGACATGGGAGAGGCCAGCAAAATTGCATTGAATGTAAACTCAGAAAACTACCTTTTGTGTGGTGAAAAGGATGGTATTATGATAGATGGTTACGATTTAGGCAATTCACCCCTGGAGTATACTAAAGAGGTTGTAAAGGGAAAGAAATTGATTTTTAACACAACAAATGGGACTAAGGCGATTAAAAAAACATTTGGCGCATCCAATGTTTGTGTGGCCTCTTTTCTGAATGTCTCCGCAGTTGTTGATTTTCTGAAAAATCAGGATAAAGAAATTGTACTGGTGTGTGCAGGTTGGAAAGGACGGCTCGCTTTTGAGGATATTATGCTTGCCGGATGTATCATTCATAAATTATCCGGCGGTAAAATTCCTGATAAATCGCGTGATGGTGTTCGAGTAGCGTTTACACTTTATGATACGTACAGAGATGACCTTGTATCCGCAATCAAAAAAACCAATCACGCAGAGCGACTAAAAATGTTAAGTGGCCCTGATGATATTGAATATTGTTGCCAAACCGATATTACAGACATATTACCCTATCTTAATAATGAGGGCATGATTACCCTTAAAAATGACTAAAAAAAAGAGAAATAATCGTTTGCTAAGCAGTTTCGACTACTCTCGTAAAATGGAAGTGGCGGGGATTCTTACCATCGCCATTTCGATACTTCTGCTATTAAGTATTGCTTCCTTCCATCCCGAAGATTATGCCGTAGCAAAATCGTTATCAGTCGATTCATGGTTCAGTGTGGACCAGGGCCCCGCACAACGAATAAATAATTGGCTCGGTGTGGCAGGCGTATATATATCTTTCCTTTTTGTTCATACTCTCTTTGGCTATACAAGCATCGGGTTTCCGATTATCATTTTTAGTTTGGGATGGTATATCTTCCGGCTAAAAAATCTGATTGAATTGAGCTGGCCGGTCGCATACGGAATATGGATGATTCTACTAATCTCCACCACACTGGGCTGGTTTAACAAGGAATATGAAGCCTACTCAATGGCTTGGTCAGGAAATGCCGGATTATACATTGCGGGTATCCTTCAAAATATTACCGGATACGGTTCTATTATTATACTTTTGGTCCTGCTTCTGGTATCAATGCTGATTCTGGTAGACAGAGATATCCAAAAAAGTATTGACCGCACCAAGAACTGGTTTCAAAATCGGCGTGAAAAACGTGCAGATGACCAACAACAGAAAAGCCGCCTGAGCGCAATCAAAAAAAGACAGCAGGCAGATCAGGTACAGAAATATCGTTCCGGGATTAACCGTGATGATTCGGATGAATTGCGTTCAAAAGAATCCGCATCAATCGATCAAATATTGGAACGCTCTCAAGAAGAGGATCAAATCAGGGAATTAGAGCGTAAAAAAGAGAGTGCTGAACTTGAGGGTAAACCACCCAGGGCCATCCTCGAAAAACCTCATACAAATCAACAAGGGGAACCATCTCAAAAAAATCTTAAGGATGAAAATGAAGAAGAGGATGATGTAGAAATTTCAGTCTATGTAGGTAAAGGGGATGAAGAGGCTGATGCCAGGGAATTGGACCGCCAGAATAAAGTAAAAGCCAAAGAAATTCCGGTCATTAAATATAAATTTCCCGGTATAGATCTGCTTGATTCACCACCGAATGAAGGTAATGAAGTCGATTTGGAGGAGATCAATATCAACAAAAAGATCATCCTCGAAAAATTGAGACGACACAAAATTGAGATCCTGAGTATCAATGCAATTGTGGGTCCTACGGTTACCCTCTATGAAATTGAACCGGCTCCCGACGTTAAGATCAGCAAGATTGAAAGCTATGCAAATGATCTTAAAATGGCTACTGCAGCTCATGGATTGCGAATCATCGCCCCTATACCGGGACGTTCGGCCGTGGGCATCGAGGTTCCCAATAAGACTCGGGAAATCGTATATATCAAGAGCGTAATCAATACGAAAAAATTTGTTGAAACGGATTTTGAGCTTCCGGTTGCTCTCGGTAAGACGATTGAGAATGAGGTATTTATGATAGACCTGACCCGAATGCCACATCTGTTAATAGCAGGGGCTACCGGATCCGGTAAATCAGTAGGGATTAATACCGTTTTGACCTGCCTGCTCTACAAATGTCATCCCGATGATATCAAGTTTGTACTGATCGATCCTAAAAAGATTGAACTTTCACTCTACAGACATATTCAGAATCACTTTCTTGCCGTGTTACCCGGTTCAGAGGAACCTATCGTGACAGATACAACCGCAGCACTTGAGACTTTGCAAAGTGTTACCCTGGAGATGGATAATCGCTATGATCTACTCAAAATGGCGTTGGTACGTGACTTGAAATCGTACAATGAAAAATTTGACCGTGGCGATCTGGAAGAAGAACTTGGACACAGACATCTGCCATATATTGTTGTGGTGATCGACGAATTAGCTGATTTGATGATGACCGCCGGGAAACAGATCGAAGAACCGATTGCCAGAATTGCACAACTTGCCCGTGCTATCGGTATCCATCTGGTTGTTGCTACCCAAAGACCTTCTGTAAATGTGATCACCGGAACCATCAAAGCAAATTTCCCGGCCAGGATGGCCTATCAGGTTGCTTCTAAGGTAGACTCCAGAACGATTCTGGATACCGGAGGTGCCGATCAGCTTGTAGGAAGCGGGGATATGCTTTTTTCCAATGGCGCAGTGATGACTCGAATTCAGAACGCTTACGTCTCTTCAGATGAAGTTGAACGCATCGCCGGTTTTATTGGGAATCAACAGGGTTATAAGAAACCTTTTGCACTCCCAATAGTAGAAAGTGAAGAATCGGGTATACCGGATCCGCTTGACGATATTGATGACCTGTTTAAAGATGCTGCAAAAATTGTTGTACTTCACCAACAGGGTTCTGTATCACTGTTACAACGAAAGCTGAAAATCGGATATAACAGAGCCGGTAGAATTATTGATCAACTATACAATGCAGAAATTGTTGGCCCGTTTCAGGGAAGTACCGCACGAGATGTAAGAATAACTGATGAAGAAGATCTGGATGAAATATTTGAAAATCTTGGAATTTAAATCACCATTGACACTGTCGCTTCTGATTTTTATCATCAGCGCCCCAATCTGCATACGGGCTCAATCATCGACACCCCATTTTGATCATCTTAAAACCCAGTTCGAAAACGATCGCGTGTATTCTGCAGCTTTCACTCATGAGTATAATGATACATTTACCGGTGAACAACAGATAACAAAAGGGTCAATTTGGGTAGGTAAAGATGGTTATAAGATGCAGAGTGGCAATAATCTGATGGTAGTGGATGGAGAAATTTCGAGAGTATATGATCACACCAAAAACCGTGTGATCATAAGTGACTATATAGAGGAAGATGATGACTTTGCTCCCTCCAGAATGTTACAAGGTGTGGATGAAGGGTTTTCCGTTACTGAAAACATTCTTGAAAATGGCCAAACACATATTCTACTCAACAGCGACGATCCATTTTCAATATTTATTGCTGTATCTATCTATTTGGATGAGAATAGATTGCCTCTCCGTATTGAAGCTTTAGATCAGGTAGAAAATGAACTGATTACACGTTTCGAAGATGGAAAATTTATTACAGAAGATTCAAATACCTTTGAATTTGACCATCCGGATGATGCAGAATGGATTGACTTACGTCATGATATCTGAAAACTGACATTGTATGAGAATAAAATCACTTAATATATTGCTCTCCGTCTGTGTCGCAATTTTTTTCTTGTGGCTTGCTTTCCGCAATATTGATCTCTCAGAATTGTGGCAACAAATTACATTGGTTACCTACTACTGGTTGCCGTTTTTTATCATCGTACTCTGTCTTAGTCATTATCTAAGAGCAGAACGCTGGCGTTTAATGCTTCCGGAAGACTGTCTTGAGATTAAAAGAAGTACTCTTTTTTCAGGGGTCATGCTGGGGTATATGGTCAATACCATCGTACCGAGACTCGGAGAGTTTTCCAGGCCGGTTTACGTTGCCAAAAAAGGGAATGTCAGCCCCGGGAATCTGATAGGGACAGTCGTTGCTGAAAGAATTCTTGATGTTATTACCATGCTTTTGTTAATGCTTTTTGCAGCCATCTGGCTGGTCCGGGATCTTGAAAAAGTACATCAGCTACTCGGCCTTGAACAGTGGTCTCCGGTCTACTATCTTGCAGTTCCGGTATTCATATTTCTGCTCCTTTTTGCAATTTGGCTCTTTTACAGGATTATTTTCTACGTCGATTCAAATCTTCATATTCAAAATCCGGTCTTATCAAAAATAATGTCAGCAGGAAAATCATTCGGAGAAGGTTTGATCTCTCTTAAAAAGGTTAAAAACTGGCCCCTTTTTATCATTTTAACCATCTTTATATGGTTTGGATATATTTTAATGGTCTATCTCCCGTTCTACATGATGAGTATGCAGGCAAATTTCGGCCTGAACTTTCCGGATGCGATTGTATTGACGGTAGTATCTTCAATTGGTGTCAGTATTCCGACACCGGCTGGGATCGGATCGTATCATCTGTTGATTCAGCAAAGTTTATGGGTCCTTTTTTCTGTGCCATTAACGAAAGCACTTACGTATGCAACCGTCGTCCATGCTGCATCGATTTTGGGCGTTTTTATCGTCGGACCCATTGCATTTTGGTGGGATAAAGCTCTTTTAATGCGTCATACTAAAGAAGGTATCTCTTAAATATTCAGAAAAATTTATAGTATCTTATAGCACCCGAAATCATCTTAGATTGACTCTGGAATATGATCAGAATTTTCTTAATTATCGCCGTTTATATGGCTTCAATGCTCTTTTGCACTGAGTTGTCGGCACAGGTCTCTCAAATCGATACCGAACGGTCTCTCCTTCCTGAGATTGATCCACAGGATATTGAGATCCGTAGTCAGTTTCAGGCCCGTTTTCCCGGATTGAGAAGACAACCAATTCTTGGTTTTAATCCAAGGCCGAGAGTATTTCAGACCGACCCGAACAGATTACCCTTTATCGAGTCGGAAGATGTGGTTGCCGCCAATCTGCCGGTTGGATCTCTCACCAGGCCTGACGCACCTGTTTTTACACCACTCGGGTATTCAATGCCTAAAAATGCATTTTTCAGAGGGGGAATCGGCAGTGAAATTTCACCTGAAGCCGATCTCTACGCTATGTCCAGACTGGGAAACAACAACTGGATCTCAGGTAATGCCACACTTCGTTCCAGTGATGGACATGATGAACGGGTGACTACCTCCTACAGATATTTCGATGCTTCCATAAAATCGTATAACAGATTTTCTGATCGTACAGACCTTACTCTCTCAGCCGGTGTTCACTCCAATTTTAATCATATGCTTCAATTAAACAGTGAAATTGAAGATTTACTCAATGTTGACACAAAAGTAGCATCAACCGGTTTTAATGGCACTTCCTCACTTCATATTGCCAATACATCACTCAGTGGAGTAAAACTCTCGTTGAATGGATTCGTCAATAAATATCAAACCCAATCCGGCCTCTCCTCACTTAACGGTGATGCAGATGAGTGGGAAATCGATTTTGATGTTGATTACTCGCGATTAGGAAGCAATATAAATGAAATACACAGTCTGCGATTCGAAAACAAGACGGGTTCAATAAAGCCGCTTTTTATGGATCATAATCTATGGTCAGTTTCAACACTATCTGCTCAATATGAACGTCTGTTTAACTACCGTACCGATGTCAATGTAAGCTTTGGAGTAAGTGGTGTTACAGATGCAATTGATGATTTTACTTTTTATATTTCACCCAAATTGGAGTTTAAACATAGATTTTTTACCGGATTTAATATCAGAGGACTCTTGTCAGCATCACCATCCCACCAAAATTTCTCCAAATTACAGATGGAAAACCGATTTTTTGATTTTCAATCGGAACTCATGCATCAATATGAAAAAAAGGTACTCGGTGAAATTTTGTTAGAACCCTTTTACGGAACCAAAATTTTAGCCGGCGTATCTTTTCAAGATGTCAAAAACTTTCAGTACTATTCAAGAAGCGAAAATCCGGTAACCGGACTTAATATTGAAGAAGGGTACTACACCGCGAATTTTTCACGTGCCAATATGTTACGGGTCTTTGGCGGTGTAAGTCAGGATTTACGTCCGGATGTGCTTTGGATGAGCGCTGATGGATATTGGCAGTTACCGAAACTTTCAAATGGTGATAGGATCCCTTATGCTGAAACATTTTCGATCAAAGCTTCTGTTTCCGTTCGGCCTGTTAAAAAGGCATTATTGGAAGGATGGGGTGAATTCTCCGGATTCAGAGAAAATCATTTGGGAGAAAAATTGCCATCTTATACCACAATTGGTGGTAAATTTGAAATCTCTGTTTCAGAGAGGGTTGGCGTATACGGAAAACTATTAAATCTATTAAACGAAGAATACGAACTTTGGAGCGGCTACAATGAGCGCGGTTTTCAGGGTTTCGTAGGATTCACAGTCCTTTTTTAATAAAATGGATACAAAATTTGTCAAAGCACTTAAAGAAGTTCTTAGAGAACAGTTGGTAGAAAAGAATAGTGTGGATATTGACGGTCTGGGTATTTTTGAAGTCAAACACTACGAACAGCACCAGAAAAGATATAGCAATGGCAAGGTAGTTATGATGCCTCCGGCTGATGTTTTGGAATTCAAATCAAACATTAAGGAATCAGATGAAAATTGACAAAAACAAGCTCGTCGAACTGTTGGTTGAAAAAACCAATATGGACAAGAAGAAGATTGAAGCACAGCTTGATCAACTGACTGAAAGAATTTTGGATGCTGCAAATAGAGGAAAAGCACTTGAAATTAAAGAATTTGGCCTCTTCTTTTTTGACCAAAACAGTGAACTCAAATTTGAACCTTCTGATGAGCTCACAACAGAAATCAGTTTTAAGTATGCGGGCATGAAACCGGTTGAAATGAAACCGGAAAGAGACGCCAATATTCCTGCAGAAATTGAAACATTTATTCCAACTGACGATGAGAATAATGTCAAGGTTATCTCAAAATCAACACAGGATAAAAGTACAGAACCTAAAAAAGAGACTCCAAATAAGGATCCCCAAAAAAAATCAACACCTATAAAACCTTCTGCTGTCCGGAATAAATCGCTGCCCAGGAAAAGAGACAATAGCCTGCTATGGGGGTTTTTAGCCTTCCTGGGTGTTCTTTTGATTGGAGCCTGGATCTATTATATGCAGCCTGCCGAACCCATCCCAGTTGCTGAAACGGAAACAGAAATCAGTCCGGAACAACCTATATCCGATATGGATACTGAGGGGAATGATCCGGAAATAGATCAATCAACGGATGATCTCCCTGAAAACACTGAGCCCGATCCGCCGGCCGAGGAACAAAGTGAACCCGATGATGTTGAATTGGAAATGGAATTTGAACTATATGGACTGACAGGCGATTGGGTTAATGATGTAAATAATGCCTACTCTATTGTCATTCACTCATTTTATAGAGAACAGCGTGCAAATGAAGTTGCAGCTAATTATATAAATGATGGATACAGAACAATGGTGACATCAAGGGTCGTTAATGATCTCGATGTTTATAGAGTCAGCCTTGGACAGTTTGAATCCATTGAGGATGCCCAAAACAGCGCGAAAACATTACCCGAGCCTTTCAACACAGAAAATTTCATTCAAAGAATTCAGTAAAATCATCCAACATACATGAAAATCATCTACTCCTTTTTGCTTCAGGCTCAGGCAACTGAACCCGATTCTCTACTAATGGATATGTTACAGGAAGAATCATCTGTTACATTTATCGAGATTTTGTCTCAAGGTGGACTCTTAATGATTCCACTCTTTATTCTTTCGGTTTTGGCTATTTACGTGATTGCTGAACGGTGGCGGTCTTTAGAAAACTCCAAAATGGATATCAACAGCACATTAAATACCATTGAATCTCTGTTAAAGAGTGGGAGTCAACAACGAGCTATTCAGTATTGTGATGACATTGACAAACCGCTTGCCCGAATATTAAAGAGCGGTATCCGAAAGTTGGGCCGTCCACTCAGTGATATCCGGGATTCCATCAAAAATGCAGGGAAAAAAGAGATTTTTCAACTTGAAAAACGAATGAACTGGCTTGCCACAATTGCCAGTGTTGCTCCATTAATCGGTTTTACAGGTACTGTGACAGGGATGATTCGTGCCTTTATGGACATTCAATCGCTACAGGGAAATGTGAATCCAAGTGTGTTGGCAGGTGGTATCTGGGAAGCATTGATTACCACTGCAGCGGGTTTAATCGTGGGAATTATTGCATACGGTTTTTATAACTTCCTGCTCGGCAAAATAAACAGGTTAATCTTTGAGCTGGAAAATGCATCAGCCGACTTTATTGACCTGCTTCAGACTCCTGCCCCTAAAAAACGCCAAGAGGATTAATCCATGGATTTCAGGGACGACAGAAATATCAAAGAGCCGCTTTATATGTTCTCTCAGTCATCACTGACTGATATAATCTTGCTGTTGCTTATTTTTTTTCTGTTAACTTCATCTTTTGTTACAAATTTTGGAATCAGGATTAATGTGCCCCAAGCTGAATCAAGTATTACAACTGAAGCGAATCAGATATCTGTGGCGATTACTCCGGAAGGTGAATTTTTTGTGGATGGAGAACAGACATCCCGTGCAAATTTATCACTGGCAATTCGACAAGCGTATCAGAATAAGCCTAATGCTTCGTTAGTAATACGTGCAGACAGAGATGCAAGGGTTGACGATGCCGTTAGAGCCATGAATATTGGCCGTGCATTAAATATGAATATCTTAATGGCGACGGAGCGCGATTAATAGAAAATGCCTGAATGGTTAACAAAATATCTGGATGATGAAGACCGCTTTGGATGGAGCATTACTGCTGCAATCCATCTTGTTCTTCTCATTATCGCAATCCTGTATACGATCGATTTTCAGGTAGATAACAGATCAGCATATATTGAAGTCACTCTTGGTGATTTCAGAAGCGGTTCTTTGGCTGAATATGCTCCCGTCAGAAGAGAGGAGGTCGCTACCAGGCCCAATCCTGCAGAATCACAACCCGAAATACCGGAACCTGAAATTGTACAGCCGGTAGAAACACCGCAGAATCCGGTTGAAGAATTATCCAAACCTGTGGAATTGTCTGATCAAGAAGAAGAGATCATTTCAGATGAGATCGTTGAAACACCTGAAACAGAAATAATCGATCCTGAAATTGTAGACGTTACAGAAGATATTATTGAAGAGGTTTCACCCCCCCAAACAACTGAAGATGAACAAATTCAGGAAGGTGTTGCTGAAAGTGGTGATGAACGTGGTGTTCGAGGAGATCCAAATGTTGACCAGGGTACCGGATACACTCCGGACCGATCCGCTCCATACGACCTGCAATGGGAAGGCGAATTAAACCGGTCTCCAATGGTTCAACCCCTGCCCACTAACAGCACCAATGAAGAAGCTGTGATTACTATCCGTTTTGAAGTTCACCCGGACGGATCCCTCGGAAGAGTAATACCAATGCGTAAAATGAATCCGGAATTGGAACGAGAAGTGATGCGAACTCTTCGAGGCTGGCGATTTTCACGCTTACCCTCCGGTGTTCCCCAGGATGCACAATGGGGTACCATTACATTCCGATTTGTGTTGGATTGAAAAAAAAGATCTCAGATCGCAGACAGTCGCGAAACGAATGACCCGGCCCATCGGGATGCAGAATGTCGAATATCTCATGTCGATTGCACTTCCTGTTCAAAAGTTAAGCAGAAGTAATGAGTTCTGAAAAATATTGCCTTCTGCCTTCTGCCTTCTGCCTTCTGCCTT
>JBBDJK010000076.1:0-4808 GCA_040879905.1 Balneolaceae bacterium
TCAATTCAACTCATAATCTCATTTCTGTTCAGTTAAACAGCAAAAGAGGAACCACATCCGCACGATTCACTGGCATTCGGGTTGTCAAAAGTAAAACCACGTGCATCCAGGCCGTCCGGATAATCTATTTCTATCCCATCCAGGTAGATCAAATGTTTTGGATCGATAATTATCTCAAAATCCTGGCTTTTGAAAAGATGATCCTCATCAGTTCGAATGTCAAAACCAAGCTTGTAGCTCAACCCGGAACAGCCTCCACCTTCTACGGCTACCCGCAAATATAGACTTTCTTCCAGGTTCTCTTTCTCCCGGATATTCAGGATCTGTTTAGCAGCCCTTTTCGTCAAAATTACGGGATCAGAATCGGATCTGTTTAATTGAGTTTCTACCCGGACTTCCGGCTCCTGATCATAATCATCGATCAGTGAAGCAATTACATCATCCAGATTATCATCAGACATTGACATTGACATTGTAAAGTTTGAACTCCTTATTTAGTTGTTATATTGGAAAAAGTAAAATAGTCAGTTTCTGACCTTCTAAAAAGTTTAAGTACCCCCGCACTCACCAGATTAACCAGGATTTTAGATGCTCGATACGTGGTAACGTTAATTAGTTGCGAGTATTTCCTAACGGTAATTTCACTGTATTCATTCAAATATCGAAATAACATTTGTTCTCTTTCACCGTACTCAAAGGTAACACCTTTTTCTGAATATCTGTTTTTTAATACTTCAACCATCTCATCACTGGCTAAAACGCTTTCATCTCTATCACGAACAAAGACGAGTCTCTTTTTCTTTCCTTTGACGTAGACCGGTTTTTTTTTCGATTCATCCACATGGACGATCATCACATCCGGCTGACCGGCATGAATCAGTTCAATACGGATTGGAACCGCTGGTACACAGATATCATAAGCCGCCTTAAAAAGCAGATACTCCTCTTCAAAATAGGCTGTTATTCCTGCAATGTTTTGATGATCATCTACCCCGATTAAAATTTGGCCACCACTTGTATTCGCAAATGCAGCAATCTCCCTGGCAATTTTTTCAGGAGCAGGAGTCGTTTTTTTAAACTCAAGGTATTTACCCTCTCCAGTCTGGATAAGATTACGCAGATCGAAAGAGTTCATACTTGAAATGACAATTTCACCGGTAGGAAGCATCATAGCTACTTCAAATATAATATTTTAGAAAGGGTGCAAATAGGATTAATCAATTCGTAAGTTAACATTCAGATACTAAATCACATTTGTTAAATCATGATTTCGTCTTTGGCATCACGGGTCATCAATTCCTGAACGGCATCAATCGGATTCATATTTTTAAACAGAACTTTATATACGGCTTCTGTAATGGGCATGTCAATTTGATTTTTTTTAGACCATTGATGGACAGACCGTGCTGTTTTAACGCCTTCAGCTACCATAGTCATACCGGATTTTATCTCCTCTAACGTCTTACCTTGTCCAATGTTATATCCAACATAGCGATTCCGGCTATGCTCACTGGTACAGGTTACAATCAGGTCACCCATTCCGGTTAAACCGGAAAATGTATCTTGTGAAGCTCCCATGGCACTGCCCATTCTTTTCATTTCATGGAGTCCGCGAGTCATCAAAGCTGCTTTCGCATTGTCTCCCAATTCAGCTCCATCTACAATACCTGCCGCAATGGCCATGATATTTTTTAAAGCCCCGCCAATTTCCGCTCCTACAATATCCTGATTCAGATAAACCCTGAATCTGGGGGTCATAAACGTCTCCTGAATAATTCTGGATACCCTTTTTGAGTATGCAGATGCAACAACTGTAGTGGGTTTTAACATACTCACTTCTTCAGCATGACTTGGCCCGGTTAAAATTCCAATTTGATCCTCAAGAATCACATCACTCAGAACATTAACCAGAATTTGTGAAGGAGTCATCAGAGTATCTTCTTCAATTCCTTTTGAAACGGTTACCAGGATTTCACTGCCATTCAACATAGATTTGGTTTTCGTGGCAACTTCTCTGAGAGCATGCGTTGGAGTAGAAAACAGTATCATCTCACTATCTTCAATACACTCTTTAATAGAATTATAAGCTGTTACGCTATCCGGTAGTTTCAATTCCTTTAGATAAGAGGGATTTAATTTGTTTTGGTTAATACCAGACACAACTTCCGGTTCCCTCGCCCATATAGAGATTAAATGGCCTTTGCCGGCCAGCAAAAATGCCAGTGCTGTACCAAAACTACCTGCACCAATTATACTGATCTTCATGATGCTGTCTGTTGATCGTTGTTAATTCTTCCTTTAGAAGGCTTAAATGATTTGATCCTGTTTTCATTCCCTTCAATAAGTCGTTTAATATTTCCCTTATGTTTAATCACAATTCCTAAAGCTAAAATACCACTGAACAAGATGATACTTCCATCGATATCCCAGTCAAAAATATAACGTAGTGTAAGTTGTGAAAAGGGGTAAACTGTTGATGAAATAATGGATCCGAGAGAAACGTATCTCGTAGATATCATAACAATCAGAAAAATGGCTAATGAAATACTTATGGATATCGGTTCAATACCATATAACATCCCACAAGCTGTTGCTGCTCCTTTACCACCACTGAAATTTGCATAAATAGGAAACATATGGCCTATTACAGCTGCTACACCTGCAAAAATGACGATCATAGAATCGACCTCCCAACCGGAATAAAATGGAATGGGACCACTTCCAATTTCCCATGCCAACTGACTAATAACCGTTGTGCAGAGGAGGCCTTTACCAAAGTCAAAAAGAAGAACTATTACGCCGGCTTTCCATCCTAAAATTCTGAATGTGTTTGTAGCTCCCGCATTTCCACTTCCATGCTCTCTGATGTCTGTTTTGAAGAAAATTTTACCCATCCACAGTGATGCGGGAATTGCACCAATCAGGTAACACAAAAGAACCACAATAAAAATTGAGAGCATTGGAAATATTTCCTTTCAGTAATGATTAGATGCAAAAATAACAAAACAATTCAGCATAGCCGAACATCTTTAATAAAATATCTTAAAGATGTCGCTCGGCATGGTAAGAGGATCTTACAAGCGGTCCGCTTTCTACATGCTCAATACCCAGAGCTTCACCGATCTCTTTATATTCTGCAAACTGATCAGGATGTACCCATTCCACGACCGGATGATGCATTTTTGTTGGTTGCATATATTGTCCTATGGTAAGAACGTCAATATTGTGGTCAACACAGTGTTGCATCAATTCGATGACCTCTTCGCGTGTTTCACCCAAACCAACCATGATACCGGTTTTGGTTCTCAAGCCCTGCTCTTTACAGCGTTGCAGTAGCTCAAGGGATCGTTCATATTTTGCTTGTGGCCTTACACTTCGATAAAGCCGGGGAACGGTTTCAAGATTATGGCTTAACACATCCGGCGGTGTATCAATAACTATTTGAAGGGCTTCCCATACACCTCTGAAATCGGGGATCAGAGATTCGATGGTTACTCCATCAATGGTTTCACGCAATACTTTATGGCACTCTGCAAAGATTGGTGCCCCCCCATCTTTACGTTCATCTCTGTTGACTGATGTAAGCACTACATGCTTCAATTTCATTTTATGAGCTGCATCCGCCACTCTTCTCGGTTCATCCCAGTCAAGACCCTTTACAGGCCGGCCTGTTTTAACAGCACAAAAGGAGCAGGATCGGGTACAAACATCACCCAATATCATAAATGTAGCTGTACCTGCACCCCAGCACTCACCCATATTCGGACACCTGGCTTCAGAACAAACCGTATTCAAGTTATTTTCCCGAATCGTATCGGCCACTTCCTTAAATTTTTGACCTGAAGGAAGTTTAACACGCAGCCAGTCCGGACGACGCTCGGATGGACTGTTTTTTTCTATTACATCAAGTTCTTTTATCATATCATCTCAATTCAATAATCGTACTTTCTTTAGACGGTCAAAAGTACGAAATATTCTTGTCTCCTTCAGCACACCTTAAAGGTTATTCATCTTTTCTGTTTAATGAATGGCAGCTATCTAAATATATTTATTACGGTTATCCAGGATTCATTACGCTATTCAACCATCAACGTTAATTTTTTCCGTTAATTCATGGAATTCGGTTTGTTTAATCAATTTTACATTGAAAATTTCAGCAAAATGCTTAGATAATCTATTTTTAACTTCGTCCATCTCAATCTCCCTATTCAATATTTTAGATAGGCTGGTCACTTTTTTGTCCGTTATTCCACAAGGAATGATGTGATTAAAATAGTTCAGGTCGGTATGTATATTCAGTGCAAAACCGTGCATTGTAACCCATCTTGAGCAGCGAATACCCATTGCACATATTTTCTCATTTCCAACCCATACACCTGTCAATCCTTCAATCCTGCCCGCTTTAACCCCATAATCGGCACAAGTTCTGATGATGACCTCTTCCAGATATCTAAGATACTTATGTATATCCGTAAAATAGTTGTCCAAATCCAGAATCGGATAACCCACAATCTGACCGGGTCCATGATATGTGATATCACCGCCCCTGTCTATTTCTACATATTCCGCATCTATTTCAGCAAGCTCTGAAATCGTTTTTAACAGATTTGAAGATCGGCCGCTCTTTCCAAGAGTATAGACATGAGGATGTTCAGTAAAGAATAGCATATCATTGAATCCGCGCTTCTCAAATTCACCTTTTCCCCTCTCTTTTTTTTGGGAAACTAAACGCTTCTGAGCCCTTTTTTGCAACTCCCACGCTTTGTGATATGGCATCAGTCCCAAATCATATACGTCCACAAAATTTT
>JBBDJK010000077.1:0-4739 GCA_040879905.1 Balneolaceae bacterium
TGATAATGTTAATGAATTAAATGATTGTGATTATGATGAATAGAAGGGTCGGTTTATATATATCAGTATGTGTGATGTTGTTTATTTTAATGGGGGTTCTCACGGCGTGTCATACGACGATTCTTACTCAGGAAGACCGGGTTGAGACGGTTGGAGATGCTGAGGTTCCTGATAAACCGATACCAACAGATCCGGAATGGACAGATCAGATGATTGAGACTGCTGTTGATTCTCTTCTTACATCGATGACATTGGATGAAAAAATAGGCCAGTTATTTGTTGTGCCCGCTTATGGTGAATTCAGAAACGACCGGGATCCACAGGTGATGCGCTTAAAAAGATTGATCACGGATTACCATGTGGGTGGGATCATCTTCTCCAGAGGGAATGTCTACGATCAGGTAATGTTGAACAATGAGTTGCAAAACATTTCAAAATTTCCACTCTGGGTTACACAAGATATGGAGTTTGGCGCAGCAATGAGGGTGAATGGCACAACCCGATTTACACCTGCAATGGGTGTCGCTGCAACCGGTGATTCTGAAAATGCATTTTTGGCCGGTATGATTACAGCTCGCGAAGCCCGGGCGCTGGGTGTTCATCAAATCTTTGCACCCGTGTTAGATGTAAATAATAATCCAAATAATCCGGTCATTAATGTAAGGTCTTATTCAGCCGATCCTGAAATCGTTTCTGAGTATGCTACTCGTTTTATGCAGGGAGTTGAAAGTGAAGGTGTTATGGCAACAGGAAAACATTTTCCGGGCCATGGTGATACAGATATCGACTCCCATTTGGCCCTGCCCACCATCGTTCATGATTACTCACGGCTCGATACCCTTGAACTCGTTCCTTTCAGAAACACCATTGAATCGGGAATTCGAAGTATCATGAGTGCACATATCTCTTTTCCCAATATCAGCAGAAATATTGGATTGCCAACAACATTGGACGATTCTATTCTGCACGACATTCTTATCGACTCCCTTGGATTTGATGGCCTTATCATCACAGATGGATTGGAAATGAGGGGTATTTCTGAAAATTATTCACCCGGTGAGGCGGTCATTATGTCCCTTTTAGCAGGTGTTGACTTAATGCTGATCAGTCCGGATGAGATGACAGCGATTAATGAATTGAAACAAGCCGTACTATCAGACAGGATCAGTGAAGAGCGCATCGATTTTTCGGTAAAAAAATTATTGACACTAAAGAAATCTTATGGCCTGTTCGAAAACCGGTTTAACGATGTAGAAAAACTAAGTACTGAAATTAATCCACCTATTTATCAAGCCATTGCAGATCGTATCGGACGAGAATCCGTCACAATTCTAAAAAATGATCTGAACATACTTCCAATCAGGGAGATCAATCGGCCCAATATCTTACTGGTTTCAGTCTCCGATGGTAACAGTCACCCATCTGCAAGTATTCTTGCCAGAGAGGTTCGTCGTTACCATTCTAATGTACGCTTTCACACCATAGATGCCAGGACTACTGCCGAAGAATTTGAGGCTCTTAAAAGAGATGCCATTCATTCAGACTTAATATTGGTCGGTTCATTTATCATGGTCCGATCGCACCATCCGATTCAGATGCCGGAAGATCAGTTGCGTATCCTGAAGGAGATCACAGGATTTGGTGTCCCATCCGTTCTCATGGCATTTGGGAATCCTTATATCGTAAGAGATTTACCGGAAACGGATGTACATCTTTTGGCATGGTCTGCATCATCAGATCAGGTACGGCAAACAATACCATCCTTGTTTGGCGCATCTGAAATATCAGGAACTTTTCCGGGAACCATACCCGGTATGTATGAAATTGGTGATGGGTTAGAAATATCTCAGTCAGTGGTTCGCTACGATATACCGGAGTCTGTTGGAATGATCACAGATTCATTGTTAAACATTGACATGGTGATGCAACGTGCGATTGATGATTCCGTTTTTCCGGGAGGGGTTGTGGGTGTTATGAGAAATGGAGCCCTGATTTGGGAGCAAAGCTACGGTTATCAGGATTATCATAAAACAAAAGCTGTCAATGGCCGCAACATCTATGATCTTGCATCCATAACAAAAATCATGGCTACGACCACATCAATCATGAAATTGGTTGA
Organism: Balneolaceae bacterium; assembly: GCA_040879905.1. GTDB lineage: Bacteria > Bacteroidota > Rhodothermia > Balneolales > Balneolaceae > Rhodohalobacter. Next base: position 2,120 of record JBBDJK010000077.1, read on the forward strand.
TGATGGGATGTTATCTTTAGATGATCCTGTTGCGAATTACATTAAGGAGTTTAATACCGTAGATAAAAAAGAGATCACAATACGTCACTTTTTGTTGCACACTTCCGGATTGCCTGCTTACAGAATTTATGTGGATCTTTTAAAAACCCGTAGTGAAATATTGGATGCCATTCGCAATGAACCTCTCATCAATAAGCCGGGAGAAAAGTATGTTTATAGTGATCTTGGGTTTATTTTATTAGCCGAAATTGTGGATATCGTGAGTGGTAAAAGGGTTGATCAGTTTGTTCGTGATGAAATTTTTCATCCTATGGGCATGCACTCTACCTGGTTTACCCCGGAATTTGCAGACAGGCCTCTGTTACATCTTATCCCGCCCACAGAAATAGATACGGTTTATCACAGAGGATTGGTACAAGGAAGAGTGCATGATGAGCGCTCTTATTATATGGATGGCATAGCGGGCCATGCCGGACTTTTTTCATCCATCCAGGATATGGCGAAATATGCTTACATGTTATTAAATGGGGGTTTTTATGGCGGACATCAGTATTTTTCACCAGAAATTATTGAATATTTCACCGGGCACAGATCTACGATTAATCATCGCGGCCTCGGTTTCGACCGGAAAAATGATGGGTTTAGTACTGCCGGGCAATATACAGGTGAAAATACATTTGGTCATCTGGGATTTACGGGTACCAGTATCTGGATGGATCCTGATGAAGATATTGCCATTATTCTCATCACCAACCGAACCTATCCAAATCGTAGTTATGGCAGCAGGGTCAGTAGAATCAGGGCAGAAATTTCGGATGTGGTTATGCAGAGTATACAACGTTAAAAAGAGTCATGATTGAATTAAAAAGCTATTCTCCCTATTCCGGTATTGAGGAATCCTGTTTTATAGAGGGTGCCTCGGGGCTTTTTTATCCGGGAGTTAGAATTGAAAATGTCTCTTTCTCATTAACAATTTCTGCAGTACGCGCTGCTGTTTGCAGTTGCCTGGCAAATGGTGACCAGCCTCGTCAACTGTATCATTTAAAATCGACAGAACAACCGGATCTGACAGATTTTTGGGTTAACGAATTTGCTCTTAAAAAAAAGGAAAAACTACCGGACAAATTTGAGCAATATAACCCTATCCTATTCACTGATCTGACTGATAAACCAATAGAAGAACTAACAAGACTTTGCAAGAATGCAGTCACTATTCATTCCGACTTTCCGGTATCATCCCTTCTGAAAACTGATCTGGGATATATCTCCGGAGTCAATGTTGAAGTAAGTTCCTGGAGTATGGGTCTGTGTGCTGAAAGGGTGGCTATTTCAAGGGCAATCTCACACGGATTAGACCACTTTGAAATAATTTATGTATATGCTCCAAAAAGTTCATTTTGCAGTCCATGTGGCTCTTGTCGACAAGTTATGAATGAATTTATGCACGACAAGGTTGTGGAATTACATCATAGTGACCATACAATCTCCAGACATTTTGTACAACATCTACTGCCATACGGAATAGTTACCGACAAACTGAAAAAAAACAGATAATGGATTTTATTGCTGTACTAAATTATGAACATCTTGATAATGGTCTTTTTTTGACCTCATTTGCCAAATCACTTGCAAAAAGAAACAAGCAGGGTATCATACTTCACGAATCAAGTGAGTATACGGAACGAATTATTCAAACCGGTGTCATGAGAGAGGAAGCCACTATTCGATGTTTGAAGGAGTTAAATCACAGATTGGTTGCACTGTTTGCGGATGAAGGTATCTCAACGATTGGATTGAATGGCCATCAAAAGTCACTTTTGCTGAAATCAACGAATAACAATCAACTCAAACTAAATGCAGCGATGTTACGATCACTGCCGGATAAACCGATGATATTAATTTCAGCATTAGCCTCTGTTAAAAATGCACATTTACCTGTGATTGCAGACGTTTCAGAGATGGCCGCCATAATGAGGAAAGAGTTCGATTTATCATATATAGATACATTTAGTATCAAGGAGAAGAGTGAAATCATTGTAGATGATCTGCCCGGGATATTAACGCCTGCGAAATCAAAAAAAGAGATCCTTGAAGAACATGTACCTCTCAGTTTTAGAAGTTATACAGGGGCAATCAGGTTACATTCACCCTCCACATTTTGATCTATATCTTACTGAATAAGCCATTTTCAGTTTATTTATACAAATAAAACCGATTAAAAATGGATTTTTATTTGCCAGTTTCGGATACGTTCAATAGATTGGTGTGTACATTCGAAATCAGATAAAACATTAATTAAATGGCATAAATGATGAGTAGAAATGAACAATTAAAATCACTTGTAGCAGATTTAGAAGATGATATTGTTAAGTTTTATGAGAAGGGTAATAAAACTGCTGGGACCAGAGCCAGAAAAAAACTTCAGGATATAAAAAATCTGTCACAGGAAATTCGTCTTGAAATTCAGGATTTCAAAAACAGCGGAAAAGTTTAATTTACAATTTTCCGTAGTTTGATTTTTAAAGCCGCAGATTTTTTGCGGCTTTTTTATTTTCTTCTTGACTTAGGGTAAATACACACCTTATATTTGAGGCTTGAATTGAACTGAAAATTAGATTTT
>JBBDJK010000078.1:0-4728 GCA_040879905.1 Balneolaceae bacterium
ATCAAAAATAAAATATGATCCGATAACTGCTTTTCAATCAGTTTTGCCCCCTTGTGTATATCTTCTCTTGGTACATTTGCTGCAAATCGTTTATCCTTTAATTTTTTTGTAACTGATTTCACCTTCATATCTGAAAACCCATTGGGCCGCATTAATGATACAGCGTTCATAAAACCGGACAATTCATCACATGCAAATAGGTATCTTTCAATCTCATTTTCCGGCTCTTTACCTGTTCGTTCCGGCGCATGCGCTTTAATTGCCATTATTACATCAGTTGGATATCCCAAAGGTGGTAAAATAACATTTACAGCCTGATTGGGGTGTTCATCCGGATATTTCTCCCAATCCAAATCATGTAACAGGCCGGCTGTCCACCATTTCTCAACCTCTTTTTGATCTTTATCCAGATCAATTGCATATGCCTCCATAGCATCCGCAACCATCAAACAGTGTTGTTGCAAATTTTCTGTATCGATATACTTTTTTAGCAATTGTATCGATTTATCCCTATCAGGTATATTAGAAATCATAAATCCAGTTCATTTTTAACATTTTGAGCAATAGCGCGATTGTATTCAAATGCAAAATTTTTGTAATTGATCATATCGACAATGGTTCCAATAAAACATAATCCTGCCGTTAAGACATACAAAATACCCATTCCTACCTGACCAACAAAAAAACGATGGATACCGGCAACCCCGAGCAGGCCAACCAATGCAAGAATCAATAGTAACACAGGGTCTCTCCTGCGGGATCTATATACAGCCGCAAATGTTCTGGCTTTATCTATATCCATATCTTCAATCAAATGAGATATATATTGCGATTCATCGCCTTCGAGTTCCGGTAGTACCTCAAATATTTTTTTCATTTGTTCGTGCTTTTTTTATAGTTATAATTACGGTGAAATATGGAAACCACCCTGGCCGGAATAATGAGCACTGCAAATAAACCAACTGGATTTGCCTGAATTGAAGCAAAAAATTCACCTCTGAAAATATGAGAAACTGATGTCCCTAAACCACAACCCGGACAATATTCAAAACCCAATCTGCTGAGAATACATAAAGATTCAGCATCACTAAATGGATCCAATAATGCCATTAACAGTAATCCGGTTGTTAGTGCGACCCACTCAAAATGTAAAAAAAAGTATTCATTGAGTGTCGCTTTTAAACTTAAAATGGTAGTTTTCATAATTTAGACCAAAATAAATTTATATACAGAGATCTATGTCTTTAACGATACGTATCTTTCACAATAAAGTTTTAGCTTTCTTGCTGATTCTATTTACTACTCCTTTAGTGGTACACGCTCAAATTGCACCGAATGATACTTTAAAAGTAGATTTGGATGAAATCCGTGTTGAAGCTGCTCACTCTTCAATAACCATTGGTAAAGCTCCATTATCAGTTAGTACACTCAATAGAAGTTCGTTTGATATGACAGCACGACCTGCAGCTACATTGAATGAACTAACGTTTACTTTGCCGGGCGTCTGGATCAGTAATCGTGAGAACCATGCACTTGGTGAACGAATGACTATTCGGGGTATGGGCTGGAGAAGTCCATTTGGTGTGAGAGGAATCACAGTTGTAATGGACGATATACCATTAACTGTCGCTGATGGACAGACAATCATGAATATGGTTGATCCTGCCATGATTCAATCACTTGAATTGCTGCGTGGCCCATCAGCAACTTATTGGGGGAACAGCAGCGGTGGAGTTCTTTATATGCGAACCAGACCTCCGGCTGATTCACCGGCTCTATCTTTTCGCAGTTATGTAGGATCATATAACACCATGAAACACGAAGTTCGATGGCATGATATCATAAACGGCGTAAGACTGCACGCATACGGTTCATACTCTGAGTCCGACGGTTTTCGGGATCATAGTGCCTCAAATCTAATCAGGGGTGGTTTGGCCGCAAGTTTTGATCTGGGTAACAATTCTACATTAGAAACCAGAATGGCTTATGCCGGAATGCCAAATGCACAACACCCTGGCTCACTTTCCGGTGAGGATGCGGCTGATTCTCCATCTATGGCATGGCCTGCATTTGTGAATGCCGATGCCGGTAAAGAATTCCAACAGGTTATGTTGTCAGGAAACTTTCTCAACTCCCGAGAATCAGGACTTTTTTCACTTTCTGCCCACGGTATATATCGAGATTTGAACAATCCACTCACCTTTGGTTATATCTTGGTTGATCGTTTGGCCGGTGGAACACGATCAACTTACGATTTTAATCGATTACCCATTAATCTTCAAATCGGAGCAGAGTTAAAGTGGCAAAGAGATGAGCGACAACAACGAAATAACGATCAGGGGAAACCGGGTACCCAATTATCCACAGATCAAACAGACTTCGTAAACAATCAGGCTCTGTTCGTTCAATCCGCATTTGATATGGACGATCTCACTTTAAATATTGGTTTAAGAGCAGATCGAATGGAATTTTCTGTTGAAGATTTCATTGAAAACAATTCGTCAAGCCGCGAATTCTATTCACTCAATCCAAGTGCCGGTATCAATTATAGAATGGATAATGTTAGACTCTTTGCCAATATGAGCACAACATTTGAAGCACCAACCACTACAGAATTTAAAAACAGACCGGGAGGTGGGACAGGTTTTAACCCCAATTTAAAGCCGGAAAAAACAGTTGGATTGGAAACCGGATTAAGAGGCAATTCAAACAAACTTCGCATGGAATATGAACTTGCTCTATTTAATCTGAATGTTAGAGATCTGATCATACCATTTGAGGAACTCGACGGAGGACCTACACTCTACAGAAATGAGGGTAAAACCCATCATTATGGTGTTGAAGTTCATATCAGAATGGCCCCTGTATCACCTATCACAATGGATCTAATGTACACTTGGATCCATGCAACATTTAAAGATGGTGATTTTGAAGGTAACCATGTTCCCGGAGTTTCACCTCACAGAGCCGCTGCAATGATTTCATTTCAAGCCGGTAATCATGGGATCAGCTCTGATGTCGAGTGGGTGGGCGAATATTTTGCAGACAGTGACAATACGACTGTGAACAACTCCTATTTGATCGTTAACAGCAGATATAGTTATTCAGGTATTACATTTGACAATTGGAGCATACACCCATTTATTTCAATCGAAAATATTCTTAACAAACGTTATAATACCTCCGTTTCAATCAATGCATTTGGCGGCAGATTTTTTGAACCGGGTAGTGATCGTCATTTTATGGCAGGGTTTCGTCTTAACTTCAAATAGAATCCTTTCTGATTAGGGTCCTTTATTGGGTTCTAAGTCGCAATTTTTAAAAAATTGTTGATAAATATCAATTACTTGTCAACATTTTACAAACTTTATTGCTTAAATTACTTGTAGGAAGTATCTTAGCAATTGATGGTTATGATTCTCTAAGGTAGAGAACCAGGCTGTTTTAAACTATCAATGGGAACTTAGTTGGGATTTTTAATATGGAAGACCGTGAAGTAGGAACTGTAAAATGGTTTCATAATGGCAAAGGGTATGGATTCATAACACGTGAAGGCGGAGAAGACGTATTCGTTCATTATTCAGAAATACAAAGCGATGGATTTCGCAAGCTCACAGAAGGCGACAAGGTAGAATTTACTCTCGCTGATGGTGATAAAGGATTACAGGCTAAAGAAGTTATTCAGCTATAATTTTTTTTGGATCAGGGATTCAATGAATGCCTGATTCTTTTTTCCTTACCCAAATCTGCATGATGTGGCTTAAACATCTTACCGTTGACCTTTTAGCCACTCTTGTGATTGCAGTAGTTGTTTTTTATGAAACAGCACTGTTGGAATATGTTCTGTATATATATACAGGATTAATGGTTATTGCCAGATCGGCCTCTTTCTACAGGATTGACATCAGAGCCGTTACTAAAAATAAAATTAAGGAAGCTCCGGTTTGGGTATATCATCTCCTATACCTTATCAATGTTTTATTATTGCTCATCGGAGAATTTTATTTTACTTCCCTGTCATGGCTTTATATCTGGATTGCAGCAATGTTCGTTTATTATAAGAAAGAAGGAAACACAGAACCCTTTTGATTTTAATTAAATGATTAATGAATGAATGAATGCCGTAAGCGACTCTTTTGTTATTCATTCTAAAAACCAGTATTGATGAAATACATACCCCAATTACAATTTATTCTATTTTCATGTTTTTTGTTCATTTCGTGCCAAAGCCATGGTCAAAATCGTGCTATGACAACCGAAGACCATCAACATTTTCTTAATCAGATAACTTATCAACAAGCTATGTCAGATTCATCCAACCGTGATAAAATTGTAAGATCAGACGAAGAATGGAAAAATCGTCTTACTTCTGAAGAGCACCGCGTTCTCAGAAGAAAAGGGACTGAGGTTCCATTCATGAATAAATACAACAGCCATAGTGAAGAGGGTGTATATGTCTGCAAAGGCTGTGGACAAACACTTTTCCATTCCGACACTAAATATAATAGCAGAAGCGGTTGGCCAAGTTATTGGGCTCCTATCAACGAAGATGCTGTTTTGGAAAAGGAAGACAATAGTTTTTTTATGACACGGACAGAAATTGTTTGCAGCAGATGTGAATCGCATATAGGCCATGTGTTTGATGACGGGCCTGAACCAACCGGTCTCAGATATTGTATGAATTCTGCTGCCTTGCATTTTATTGCCAAAGACAATTCTGGTAATTAA
>JBBDJK010000079.1:0-19280 GCA_040879905.1 Balneolaceae bacterium
CTTCACTCCGCTTTGCTGCGTGGGATAAAATAGGAGCGCTTCGCTCCAACTTCTCACGTCTCACGTCTCCCTTCTCCCTCCCCCGCAAAGCAGAACAGTCCCGCTTTCCTGCATCAGCCTGGAGTGTTATATTAACAGAACACAAAAGCAATCACTAAAGAAAGAAACCATGGCATCATTCGATATCGTAAACGAAGTCAATGCACAAGAAGTGGATAACGCTGTGAATAACACCTTGAAAGAGGTATCAACCCGATATGATTTTAAAGGGTTACATTCAGAAGTGGAGTTTCATAAAAAAGAGAATCGAATACATCTGGTGGCTGCAGAGAGCATGAAACTTCGTGCCATGAAAGAGATGTTAATTAAACACTTCATCAAGCGAGGCCTGGAACCAAAAGCTCTTGAGTATGGAGCGGAAGAGGGAACCAGCCAGGGATATGTCAAAATGGATGTGACGATTAAAGAGGGAATCGATCGTGAAACAGCAAAAAAAATTGTTAAAGAGATCAAAAACCTGAAATTAAAGGTGCAACCCGCCATTCAGGATAATCAGGTTCGTGTCAGTGGTAAAAAGATTGACGACTTGCAAGAAGTGATTCAACTCCTGAAGAGCAAGAGCTTTGGAATTCCACTTCAGTTTACAAACTTAAAATAATATTCAGAACAGATTCCATTTCACCTAAACTTCTCAGATCGACATTCGACATTCTGCTCATCTTTTGAACACGAAGTGCTTATCTTTCGTACGCGATAGCGAAATCTGAGATCTGAGATCTGAGATCTGAGATCCCTGAGATCATCATCCTGAATTCATTTCAGGATCGCATGAGTATTGACGGTGGATCTAATCCCATTAAAAACATCTAAACAAATCTATGCACAAATAAACTATGTGGAAATATTTACAATTTACCTGATCGATTTTTAGTACTTTTTATAGACTTTGCACACTTATTATTCTCAATTAAATTCTCTGAATATGTTTCGATTACGATACACTCAATTTTTACTTCCAATTCTGTTACTGATCGGTTTTCATTCTGTTCATGCACAAGACACCTATATGATTCCATCGCAGGAACTTGTGGACCTTGTCGATGGTGCAAGGACCCCTTCCGTAAGTATTTCCCCGGATCGTGAAATGTTATTAATTCAGAGTGTACCGTCACTCCCATCCATCGAAGAGATGGCTCAACCGGAATTGCGATTGGCTGGAATTCGGATCAATCCGAACACAAATGGCCAGAGCCGATCGGGTTATGTGACCGGATTTACATTTCGGGATATCTCTACCGGTGCAGACCGAGAAGTTACCGGGCTGCCGGATAACCCCAGAATTACCAATACAGGTTGGTCGCCGGATGGCAGCCATATCGCATTTTTACTGAATAAAGAAAATAGTCTTGAACTCTGGCTGGTAGATACCGAAACAGCCAACGCCGAAAAACTGAGTGATCTTGGCGTTAATAATACCTATTACGGTTCTCCATTCAGCTGGACCAGAGAGGGTAATGCCCTGCTCGTTCAAATGGTTTCGGATAACCGGGGAGAGGTACCGGTAAGGCATTTAGTTCCAACCGGACCGGTTATTCAGGAGAATATCGGTGAAGCACGTCCGGCAAGAACGTATCAGGATCTGCTTCAGGATAACCATGATGAGGCTCTTTTTGAATACTATTTTACGTCTCAAATAGTTGAGATTTCTTTGGATGGCGAACATAAATCTATTGGTGAACCGGCTATATATCGTTCTGTCAACCTCTCACCGGATGGGAATTACATCTTGGTGAACATGACCGAAGCGCCATACTCCTACAGAGTGCCGGCCTCCCGTTTTCCACAAAATATTCAAATTTGGGACAGAGAGGGGAATCTGATTCATCAATTCGCAGAACTGCCACTCGCTGACAATGTACCTATATCATTTTCTGCAACTACGGATGGGCCGCGTTCAATCTCCTGGAGAAATGATACGCCGGCAACTCTTACCTGGGTTGAAGCTCTGGACGGTGGCGACCCATCGGTTGATGTTCCGATGAGAGATCGTCTTTTCAGCCTGGATGCTCCATTTGACGGAGAGCCAACTACTCATTTTGATTTGGGGTACCGATATGCAGGTCTGCAGTGGAGTGATGAAGGTTATGCACTTATATCGGAATACTGGCACGAAGATCGTCATCGTAGAACATGGATCATTGATCCGGACAATCCGGAAGCTCCTGCACAGTTACTGTTCGACATGTCAACGGAAGACCGGTACAACGATCCCGGTTCTCCTCAAATGAGACGGTCAGAGTACGGTACATGGGTGCTCAATACGACCCATGACGGGCGATCGATTCTGATGACCGGCACAGGCGCCTCGCCCGAAGGGAACCGGCCATTTTTATCGATTTTAGATATTGATACCGGAGAAAGCACAGAACTTTGGCGTTCTGAAGCCCCCTATTATGAGATCATTTATGCATTAGCTGATGATGATGGAAACCGTCTGATCACCAGAAGAGAATCAGTGGATGTACAACCCAATTTCTATATCAGGGATGTTGAAAGTGGTGAACTGGAGCAGATCACATTCTTTGACCACCCGACCCCTCAGTTAAAAGATGTCTATAAAGAGTTTATTCAATATGAACGCGAAGATGGTGTTCAACTGTCAGCAACTCTCTACCTGCCACCTGATTATGATGCAGATACAGATGGTCCATTACCCGTGCTGGTATGGGCGTATCCTCGTGAATTCAAAAGCGCAGATGCAGCCGGACAAGTAGCCGACTCACCTTACCGTTTTGCAGGGATGAGTTACTGGGGTCCTCATTTCGCTTTGACTCAAGGATTTGCAGTAGTGGAAAACGCAACGATGCCGATTGTAGGTGAGGGTGATGCAAATCCAAATGATACGTTTGTCGGGCAGTTGACAACCAGTTCTGAAGCTGTCTTGGCCGAACTGGAACGACGCGGTGTCGGAGATCCGAATCGTGCGGCGATTGGCGGACACAGTTACGGTGCATTTATGACTGCCAACCTGTTGGCTCACTCCAGAATTTTCAAAGCCGGGATTGCACGCAGCGGTGCGTACAACAGAACATTAACTCCATTTGGATTTCAGGCAGAACCAAGAAACTTCTGGGATGCATCTGAGATCTATTTAGGGATGTCACCCTTTATGCATGCAGGTGGAATCAAGGATCCAATCCTCTTTATTCATGGTCAGGAGGATAACAATTCAGGCACATTCCCGATTCAGAGTGAACGAATGTATGCCGCTGTCAGTGGGCTTGGAGGAACTGCCCGGTTAGTAATGCTGCCGGAAGAGAGCCACGGTTACAGGGCCAGAGAGTCGGTACTTCACATGTTGTGGGAGCAGTCGGAATGGTTGAACCGTTATGTCAGGGATCTTGATTGAGTAATGTGATACATCAAAACTCAAAACTCAAAACTCAATCATCAAGCAACTCCCTCACATACTCATTTTCGGGATCCATTTTGAGAGCCTGTTCGTAATAGGTTCGCGCTTTTGCGTCGTGGCCTCCTTTTTTCATCAGATCGCCCATTAGAATCCAGTTTTCAACATCTCTGGGTTCTGCCCGAATGCGGTCCAGAAGATATGTGATCGCTTCCTGGCCTTTTTCAATCATCAATTTATAGAGAACCATATTTCTATGAGCAGAAGGCAGATTATCCAATGCAATTGCCTTTTCAAGATCTGCTCTTGCTTTTTCAGGTTCATCCTTATTTAACCTGGCATAGGCCCTCAGGTTGTAGAGCCGTCCGACTTCAGGATCCAGTTCGATCGCTTTATTCAGCGATTCGATGCTTGCATCCCATTGATTTAATTTCTGCATGACTTCTGCTTCCAGTGTAAAGCCCTCGGGTGCAGTGGGTTTTAACTTTTGCAGGTTTCTTGCCATATCCAGGCTTTTGTCCAGATCCTTCTCATGAAGCATCTCATAACCCTGTTTATGTTTCTCCTCAAAACTCATTTAGACTCCTCTTTTTTCGATTTTTCTGTTATATCCTCAAACTCAGCATCTTCGATTTCATCCAGTTTAGGCCTGCCGGCCGGGGTTTGCCCTGAGTTATTACGGCCCCCAAAATTTCCAAAATGAAAACGGATGGAAGATTTTTTCTTTCTTTTAGGTCCTTGTATCAATCTAAAGACCAGGTACACAAATAGTAAGATGAGTAACCACTTTATCATTAATCCGGTATTATTTGAATATGTGTATTGCTTCTGATAGGTTGTTGAAAAATCTGTTCTTCTATATACGAAAGGTGATCCGGATTGTTTACAAAATCAATTTCCGTTGCATTAATTATGATCAAAGGTGCTTTCGTATAGTGATAAAAATAGTGATTATATGCGTCACAAAGCTCCTGTAAATAGTCGGGAGTGATATGTTTTTCATAATCTCGACCTCTGTTATAAATATTGTTCATTAATCTTTTTACAGTACTCTGAAGATAAATAACTAAGTCGGGTTTTGCAGAAATTCCGGCCATTATCCCAAAAATATTATCATAGAGAGCAATTTCATCATCATCGAGATTAAGCCGTGCAAAAATCCGGTCTTTATCAAAGATGTAATCTGAGATCACAAATTGATCAAATAGGTCCGGAGTGGTCATCAGTTGCTGCTGTTTAAAACGACTGGCCAGAAAAGCGAGTTGAGTCTGGAACGCATATCGCTTACGGTCTTCATAAAATTTTGGCAGAAACGGATTCTCCTCAAACTGTTCCAAAACAAGCCGTGCACCGTTTCGTTCAGCCAAAGCAGTTGCAAGGGATGTTTTACCTGCACCTATGACCCCTTCAATGGCTATAAAATCAAATTGATTTGGCATCTAATCACTGTTTTTTGGTTATGATTAAGATAGGAACAATTTACCATGTATGATTCGTTTTATGAATATCCATTTTAGGTGCTTTTTTTATTAAACGATCCAAAGTTAAACCGGATACAGGGTCTGTCCGGTTTTTGTCTATCTCTTGTAAAGGAAGCAGCACAAAAAGCCTGTTTTGAATCTCGGGGTGTGGAATCTTCAGGTTTTTAACTTGAATCACTCTGTTTCCGTAGTAAATAATATCCAGATCCAGAATGCGGGGGGCCCATCGAACCGGATTACGGGCTCTTCCGGATAGGTGTTCAAACTCTTTTAACTCTTGCAACAGTTCTTCCGGTTCCAGGTGTGTTGTAATGATGGCCATCGTATTCAAAAAGGAGAACTTTGCACCACCAACGGGCTCCGATTCCCAAATAGATGCTTTCAATACAGGTGTTTCAGATATTGAATTCAAAAAAGTACCGGCTCTTTTTATCTCAGTAAGCCTGTCACCCAGGTTACTGCCCAGTGCGATAGTTACCTCTTCCATTTCATCGTTATTTCAGCATATGCTGCCGGTGTTTTGATAGGGGGATTCAATTTGCGAACGGTCACGGATAACTTTTTCACCTGATTAACTTTATCAAATAACTGTTCTCCAATTTTGAAACAAAGTGTTTCAAGTAATTTTTCCTTTTCACCGGTCAAGATTTCAGAAACAACCTCTTCTACAATTTCGTAATTAAACGTCAGATCGAGGTCGTCGTTCCGAATTGCATTTTTAAATAAACCTTTTGCAGTGACATCTACCTCAAACTCATTACCTTTCTTACGTTCGCGATCATAATAACCGTGCAATGCATGAAATCTAAGAGATTTAATTGTGATTTTGTCCACAGATTATTTTACTCATTTTTGGTTTCCGGGTAAAATAGAAAGATCACGGTTATCAAACACAGATAAAGTAGAGGAAAGGCTTATCCCACCAAATATTGCAATCTTAAAGAGTGGCTACATCAATTTTTTGTTCCAATTCCTGCAGCATCCGTTTGTGCTTTGGACTGGTGGATAATCGCTCTTCAACTGTTGAAATCGCATGGATAACGGTTGAATGATCCCGTCCGCCAAACTGCAATCCAATGGTTTTTAAGCTTGATTTGGTATATTTTTTGGCGAGAAACATTGCAATTTGTCTCGCTTCCACAATCTCTTGCTTTCGTGTTTTTTCCCGCACTTTGTTAGTATCTATCCCAAAGTACTCACAAACATAGTTCTGAATAAATTCAATCGAGATCTGTGAATTTGAGCTTTTAACCATATCCTTCAAAACAGTTTTAGCCATCTGAAGATCGATTTCATCCACATGTTTGAGGGATGCTGTAGCCAACAGTTTAATAACAGCTCCTTCCAGATCCCTTACGTTTGATTTAAAATTGTAGGCAATGAATTCAATAATTTCAGGATCGAGTGAAATGCCATTGTCTCCGGCTTTTCGTTCAAGTATGGCGTAGCGTGTTTCAAATTCAGGAATTTGAAGATCTGCACTGAGTCCCCAGCTAAAACGGGAGATAAGCCGTTCTTCGATGTCGGGAATATCTTTAGGAGGGCGATCACTGCTCAAAATAATCTGCTTTCCATCCTGATGAAGAGCATTAAAGATGTGAAAGAACTCCTCCTGAGTTTTCTCCTTTCCACTTAAAAATTGAATATCATCAACAATCAGCACATCAATATTTCTATAAAAAAGTGAAAATTCACTCGCTCTGTTATTTCGGATTGCCTGAACAAATTCGTTGGTAAAAGTTTCTGAGGATACATATAAAACAGACTGTTCATCGCCAAAAAGTTGTTTAATCTTATTTCCAATGCTTTGAATCAGGTGGGTTTTACCGAGGCCGGTGCCCCCGTATACAAACAAGGGATTAAAGGAGTTTTTCCCGGGATTATCAGCAATGGCCATGGCAGCCGATCTTGCGAGCCGATTACAGTCTCCTTCAATGTATCGTTCGAAGACGTAATTATTATTCAGGTTGGAATCGATATTCGTTTTTCGGATTCCCGGAATGACAAAAGGGTTTTCGATCTTTCCCGGATGATAATCCGAAAAAGTATTCATCTCCTGTGGTTTTGGTGTTGGCATCGGCCGTTGAGGCAGTCGGATTGAGCGGTTTTCTTCTGCCCGGTCTGATCGCTCTACCAATACTGAATATTCAAGCTGGCCATCATTTCCCAATACTTTGGCAATTGTAGAGCGTAACATATTAAAATAGTGTTCTTCCAACCATTCATACCAAAACTGACTGGGTACCTGAATTGTGAGTCTGTTATCCTCCAATCTAAGGGGGCTTATGGGCTCAAACCATGATTTATATTTTTGATAGCTGATATTATCCTGAATGATCTCCAGACATTTTTCCCAGGCAATCTCAGCAGTCAGATTATTCAATGTGTAAAACCTCCAGAAAACGCAATTTTAAGTTCCTTGATCCGCTTGGTTATCCACAGTAGCTGGCCGAGCGGTTATTTATCCCGAGATCAAAATGAGAATTTCCGGGGCACAAATCAAAAAAATCTTTTGCAAGGTTAAGAAAGTTATCCACATTTTTAAAAACAGGGTAATTAATTGTGCTGCAATGATTTAATAATTTTCATAGAATCTTGTAAAATTTCACTTGACAGCCCGTAACATTGCCTTAACACCGATTTTGTAAATCTTGATTAGAGGATAATGGAGTAAAAAAACTTTTCCACAAGTTGTCCACATTTATTAACAAGACAATTACCTCCTTTAAAACGGTTGTGAAACAAGCTCAGAAAGGGGTTGGCTAAGGGTGAGTTAAGCTGTTTGATGCGATTACAAACCGATCGTTTCCATCCAGATCTTTTTGGAGTGAAAAGTCCATAAAATACTTACCGGTTATTGCGGCGACTTGCTTCGCTGTTTTGTCATTACATTCGAGAAATAATTGAGAGTCAGATGAGGCCGCAAATCGGATGATCTGTTCGTATAGATTTAACGGGTCATGATGAAAAAGGGCAAGTCGCGGTTCATAGTTTAAAACCTGCTCATGCATCTCACTCATTTCAGATTCTGTAATATACGGAGGATTTGAAATTACAACATCCCACTGTCTATCGGAATTCTCGATAAATTGTTCGATATCCTGATGAATAAATTCAATTTCAGTTTGGTTATGAATCGCATTTTGTTTGGCAACGGAAAGTGCTGACTCGGAAATATCAATTCCGGTACAAAACCAGTTTGGGTGTTTTTGTTTGATCGATATGGGAATGCATCCGCTTCCCGTTCCTAAATCAATGAGTCGAACAGATTGTTCAGCTATAGGTTTGGTTTTTTCAAGCAGAAGGTCAACCAACTGCTCTGTTTCT
The DNA here is from genome assembly GCA_040879905.1 of Balneolaceae bacterium. Taxonomy (GTDB): domain Bacteria; phylum Bacteroidota; class Rhodothermia; order Balneolales; family Balneolaceae; genus Rhodohalobacter. The sequence continues at coordinate 8,218 of JBBDJK010000079.1, forward strand.
ATTCGAGGAATCAGAACATCGGGACCCACATGTATCGTCGCATCTAAAAAAAGGGTGCTCCCGGTAATATGCTGAAGAGGCTCATTCAATGCACGTCTTTTGATCAACGATCTTAACTCGTTTAACTCATTAGATGTAAGAGGTCTGTCAAACTGAAGATATAGATCGAGGCGTTTAACCTGCAATACTTCGGACAATAACCATTCGATACTTAACCGAGGGTCCTGAACATTTTTCTCTACAAAATAATCTGTAGCCCATTTGAGCATGGACACAACGGTCCATACCCTCTCTTTTTGACTCATGATGAAATGTTCTGAGTAAGAAATTCCGTTATTAATTATTCCTGATCTGATTCAGCAGAAACCTTCTTATCTACCTCCTCTTGTAACGATAAACCGAAACGTTTTGAATAATCCATTATAAAATCAATCACTACTGATTCAATATTTTTTTCTTCTGAAAGCGAACTGCCTCTGAAACCCATTCGTCCGCCCGCTTTTTTCATTTCGATTCTATTGTAACTGTTGGTACATTCAATAATGCAGGTTAATGTGATTGTCGCATTAATCTGTTTTTCATACTGTTCGTAAACAGCTACGAATATTTCGTCATCACCGGAAGGTGATTTATATTGATAAAGAAATTTTGGCTCATTCAACTCAAAAAGTTTATTAGGTAACCTTCTGAGTGTTTGATTCGGCCCGTAAAGCAAATATTTTGTCACTGTACTCATGGTGAAATCATTCCTGTTAAATTATTTGTAAAAAAAGGACAAAATTCTGCCTGAATAAACGTCTAAATACAACAATAATCAAATTCAGATTGTAAAGAATTATTCTAAGTAAAATACTGTCATTCAAAAAAATGAGTTCTCACACAATTCAGAAGTAAAAAAAAGCGTTACTTATTCAAATTATAAAACCAATTACCGGACGATGAAAAGCCTTTTAACAATCAAATACCTCTTTATTCTGATACTTTTTGGTTTCAGTGAAATCATCCAGGCGCAAGTTCTTGAACCTGAAGTTGAGAGAACCACTATTGAAATATCCAATTTGAGTGATAATTACAATAATGGTTATGGGATTAATGTCGTGATGAATAATTTTGGATTTGGGCTGGGCGGAGAATACAGGAGGGTGATTGGGCCGCAAATGGAGTTTATGACTTCACTGAGAATTACCGGCTTGAGAGATGCCAGTGAGCAAACATTCACCGATTTTTTCTTTGGTCAGCAAGTGATTCCAAACAAATATCAACGTGCTCTCGGATTTCCTTTGATGATTGGCTTGCGGCAAAGAATTTTTCCAAACACCATACAGGATAACTATCGCTTTTTTGTAAGCGCATCCATGGGTCCTGCTGTATCCTTTTCATACCCCTATTTCAATGACCCGGAGAATTATGGCTACAGATTTACAGGAAATGAACTGATTTTGTTGGATGGACAGTTATTTCGAATGCAATCGGACCGGGTAAACGACGTTTTTAGTGGTTTAGACCAAGGCCAATGGCACTGGGGGGGTGCTGGAGAATTCAAAATAGCTCTCGATATAGGAAGCAATTTTTCAAAATTAGGAAGCATTGAATTTGGATATTTCTTCTACTATTTCCCGGAGGCTATTCAGATGATGATGCCGAACCAGCCTGTTTTCAGAAAAGATGTACCGCGAAATGATGTTCTGTTGGTTGATGATCAAGGAGAAATTGAATTTGATTCATTTTTTGAGCCTCAAAGCTTTTTTGGCACCCCGCAAATAACATTTACTTTCGGCTGGTTGAGGTAATAGTTATCAGGAGTCTCGATCTATTTTTTTCCTTTAGCTATACCTGTATACAGCCACCCATTCTGCAGATCGTGCATCCAAACATCGTTGATAGATGCACAAATTCACGAGTAAAATTCTTCTTCACATAAGAGAGCAGAACAAAGATATCAAAAAGTGGATAGGTTTGATCGGTTTTACTTTATGGTAACAGGATTTAGCAGTACATTTAGGGTATGTAACTTTTTTTAAGTTACAGACGATCGATCATGAAACTGAACAATTTAAAAAGTCCTGCTTTTTGATGAACCTGTTTAATCATAAATGATCGATGGATTGATCTGTCTCTGCCAAATTGTTTGGAATGAACAACTCAATCAGCCTCACTAAGATAAATTGAGAGATGAGGCAAAATCCAAAAAAGGATACTACAAGTAAACATACTTTCTAACAACACAAACAAAAAAATTATGAGTTTAATAGAAGATATTCATGCACGACAAATTTTAGATTCAAGAGGCAATCCTACCGTAGAAGTAGATGTAACTCTGTCAAATGGCATCGTAGGCAGGGCAGCTGTCCCTTCCGGTGCATCAACGGGCGAACACGAAGCTGTTGAATTACGGGATGGAGACGCATCCTATTTTCTCGGTAAAAGTGTCTTAAAAGCCGTTGAAAATGTAAATGGTGTGATCACGGATGAATTGATCGGTTTTCCGGTGGTTCTTCAGACAGAAATAGACCATACCATGATTCAATTGGATGGTACAAAGAATAAATCAAAACTGGGTGCCAATGCCATCCTGGGTGTATCAATGGCAGTTGCAAAAGCAGCAGCGACGTCGGTTGGGCTCCCGCTCTGGAGATACCTCGGCGGTGTGAATGCCAAAGTACTTCCGTTACCCATGATGAATATCATCAATGGAGGTTCACATGCGGATAACAATGTGGATCCGCAAGAGTTCATGATCATGCCTGCCGGCGCCGATTCATATAGTAAGGCCATTCAAATGGGAGCAGAAATCTTCCACAATCTGAAAAAAGTACTCTCCTCAAAGGGTTATAGTACAGCCGTTGGCGATGAAGGTGGTTTCGCACCGAATCTCAAATCCAATGAAGAAGCGATTGAAGTTATTCTAACGGCTATTGAAAAGGCTGGATACATTCCGGGCGAAGAAGTACTGCTTGCCCTGGACCCCGCAGCTGCTGAGTTTTACAACAAAGAGACCGGCATTTATGAGTTTAAATGGAGTGACGGCTCAAAACGAAATTCTGATGAAATGACCGAATACTGGTCCAATTGGGTAGAGAAATATCCAATCATTTCTATTGAAGATGGATTGGATGAAAACGACTGGGACGGATGGAAAGTCTTAACCGAAGCCCTTGGTCATAAAATTCAATTGGTTGGAGATGATCTTTTTGTAACCAACACAACCCGGCTCGCTGATGGAATCAAGAAAGGAATCGCAAACTCCATTTTGATTAAAGTAAATCAGATCGGATCACTAACCGAGACATTGGATGCAATTGAAATGGCTCATAAAAATGGGTACACAGCCGTCATTTCTCACCGGTCAGGTGAAACAGAAGATGCAACTATTGCAGATATCGCTGTTGCCACAAATGCCGGACAAATTAAAACCGGATCCATGAGCCGAACGGATCGTATAGCAAAATATAATCAACTTCTGAGAATTGAAGAGGAGCTCGGAGACAGTGCTCTCTTTTTGGGAAGAGATGTTTTCGGACTTTAAGTAAATTTCAGACAAAGTTCATCGGGCCGATTGCTCTGCTTTAGCGTGAGACGGCCCTTTTTTTTCTTATTAACCCCTGGACATGCGTATCAACCGGCTTAAATTGATCAATTTCAGAAATCATGAAGATACTGAGATTGAATTTGCTCCACATCTGAATTTGATTACAGGATCAAATGGATCCGGTAAAACCAACATCATTGATGCCATTCATTATCTATGTATGTCCCGTAGTTTTGTCGCATCCAGCGATCAGTATATCGCTCATCACGATCATAAATATTTTATGATTAACGGGGAGTTTGAAGGTGAAGTCAGATCACAATTTAAAATCAGTTGCAGCTATTCAAGGGGCGAAGGAAAAAAAATATTTATCAACGACAGCCCGCTCGACCGTTTTTCGGACCTCATCGGGAGAGTGCCGGTTGTTATTCTCAGCCCGGAGGATTTGAAACTGACCAGTGAAGGCCCGATCGAAAGAAGAACATTTTTGGATAGTATGATCAGCCAAATTTCAACTTCTTACCTGCGGGATCTGATCGATTATCGGAAAATACGCAGACAACGGAATAAACTTCTACAGGAGTTTACAGGATCACTTACGATGCTCCAGACACATCTGGAACCCTGGAATGTTCAGCTTGCACAAAAAGGGTCAGCCATTATCCACAAACGTGCTGAAGTTTTGAAACGGTTTTCGGCCTACCTGGCTTTGCAATATCAAACCATAACCGGCCTGAACCTGAAACCTTCGCTAACCTATCAAACAATTGTTGAAAAACCGGGTACGATTGAGGAAATTGAGACTGAATTGTTGAGCCAACTTCTGACAAACTTTGAGAAAGAGGCCGAGCGTGAACAAACTCTGATTGGGCCACATCGGGATGAAATTGTATTTTATCTGGGCGACATGGAACTTCGGAACTATGGTTCACAAGGCCAGCACAGGTTATTTTCAATGGCTTTGAAAATGGGTCAGCTTTTTTATTATCTGGACGAACTGGATGACCTGCCGATTCTTCTACTGGATGATGTATTTGGAAATTTGGATCAACAGAAAATTAATATTATTACTGAGACAATGACGAAACATTCCGGTCAGACGTTTATTACTTCTGCATCTGAGCGTCCGTTTGCCCCAGATCAGTACAACAATAACGATGATAATTACTGGTTTACAGTAAAAGACGCTGTAGTAACACTGAAATACTGAGTACGTAATGGCATTTGGCAGAAAACCCAAAGCGATGAATGAACTTCTCAAAGAGTTCATGAAAAAGATTCCGCAACAGACGGAGCTGAAGAGAGGTATGGCACTGCATCTCTTTCCGGAAGTTGTGGGTGAACAAATAGCATCAGCAACAAAGAAAGTAAGATTTGACGGATCTAAATTGATAGTTACGGTTACAAGTGAAGCGTGGCGGTTTGAACTGCACGCCAATCGATTTTCCATTACAAAACGACTCAATGAAAAAGTAGGATCAAATGTTGTGAAAGAAATAATAGTACGCACATGATCGAATTATGTATATTTTCTGACAGATGATTTTTTTTAACTACATATCTGATCGAATTCGCAAACTCTTCAAAGGAGACTCTGTGTCTGCAACGGATGAAGGTGATGCGGGTGGGTTTGAAAGTAAAGAGAAAATTTTTGCGTTCGGGGTTGCGCTTTTTATTGCACTCTGTTTGTGGTTCATCGTGAATCTGAGCAGAGATTTTAATGTATCCATTGAAGTTCCGATCATGCTCACCAATTTACCTGATGATGTAACCATAAGCAGCGATGTTCCTGAATCAGCTCTTGTAACGGTAACAGGTGAAGGATGGAATTTGATTTCAGTCTATACGAATCCTCCAAGGATCTTTGTGAGTATAGAATCGAGTGAAGTAAATCTGTCTGAGCAGATTCGAAATCAGGTTAGCGCATTTTCAAATCTGAATATTGTTCAGGTTAGGCCTTCACAATTTACCATTCAAACTGAAAGGAGTATCAGTAAAAAAGTTCCGGTGATCAACAGGGTTGAATTGAATTTGAGCAATCAATACGGTTTGCTCAGAGAACCGACTATTTCTCCCGATAGTGTAACTGTTACCGGGGCTGAGTCAATGTTGGAAGAGATAGATTCTTGGGATACAGCTAATTTGGAACTGACAAATATCAATGGCAGTATGATGAGAGAGATCCGTTTGAATCCCGGAGGATCCGGTATCTCCGTATCCCCCTCGGTTGTGACACTGAATGTTGAAGCAGCAGAATTTACAGAAGCGGAACTTAGAGTCCCCATACGAACCCGGAACCTGCCGAGCGGGAGAGCAGTAAGTTACAACCCATCTGCAATTACGGTCCGTTTTGACGTACCGATTAATCAGTTTTCAGATATTCAGGGAATCCGATTGTTTAACGCTTTTGTTGACTATACACTGATCGCAGATGATGATTCCGGCCGTGTAACCCCTGAACTGGAGGTGGTTGACAATGAGTATCATGTACGAATTCGAAGCTTCCAACCCCCCAGAGTGTCGTACTTCAGGATTATACCGGATTGATTTTTTCGCAATGAATTACCATTACCTGTTCTGAATTCAATGAATATATACTTCTTTTGGTTTTTGATTTTGATATGATCCTGCCACTTACACAAGGATACTCTTTACATATTCAATCCATCAATCAATAGCCGAATTCACGTAATTGAACTTTCAGAAATGGTTGAATAGGGTTCAATGACTTGATCCAGGCCTTTTGCATCCGGAAAGAAGGAGAGTATTTTTATCAGGACCTCATCCACTAAAATATCCGGACAGGAAGCGCCGGATGTTAATGCAATTCTCACTCCCGTTTTATCTACCGGTAACCAATGTTCCGATTTCTGAATCTTTTTTTCCCATTGGTTAAAATGTGTGATCAGCTTGATCGAGTCAAATTCACCTGCATCTCTGATGTGGTAAGCCGGGCAATGGTGTTCCAATATCTCAACCAGATGCATGGTATTGGATGAGTTGTATCCACCCACAATCACAGCAAGATCCGGTTTTGCATCCGCCAGGGCGTATGTAGCCGACTGATTCTCATTCGTTGCGTAACACAAGGTATCGCTGGTGTCGGCAAAGTGTTCAGGTGCCTGATCCCTTCCAAAGCGCTCTTCAGCAGCAAGTTTTAGAATATTCATCACCTCTTGCGTTTCCGTTGCAAGCATTGTGGTTTGATTGATGACGCCAAAATGCTCAAGATCCTTGAGTGGGTTAAATCCTTTAGTACTCTTATGCCCAAACCAGGTATCAAAATCATCGAGTGGCCGCTTTTCGGTCATGATTTCTGCAAGAATGGTGGCCTCATCCGGATTCAGTACAACCACCACAGGCGAGTGAACGGCACTGTGTGAAAAAGTGGCACGTGTCTCTTCATGTTGATGTTTTCCATGAACCACCAAAGAATACCCTTTTTTACCAAGCTGATTCCCACGGTTCCATACTTTCTCCACGAATGGACAGGTGGTATTGTATTGATACGGATTGATCCCCTTCGCTTTCAATTTATTCTCAATCTCCATGGTTGTGCCGAATGCAGGGACAATCACAATATCATCTGAAGTTAATGAATCAAACGGGATCCTTTCAGAACCATCGGTTTCGAATAAAAATTGCACTCCCCTCTTCTGTAAATCTTCATTTACAGTGGGGTTATGAATCATTTCACTCAGCAGATAGATATTCTTTTCCGGATTCTCCTCAACTGTGCGATATGCGATATCAATCGCATTCTCAACCCCATAACAGAAACCGAAGTGCCGTGGTATGAGAAATGTGACCGGCCCGAAATCGAGTTCAGTCGGAGAGAGGTCTTTTTTTCTGGGATCGGTAATTTTATTGGCTTCTTTTACATTACGAATGACCGGTGAACGGTACATTTCCGGAATGTCAAATGTTTTTCGTGCCATGACGGATGGTTAAAGAATCAACAATGATGTTCTGTTTATACAAATTCTGTTTTGTGAATGAACAAAGATACAAAGTTAACGGTTTGGGATAAACAAGTTAAGGCGTAGAATGGTTCGTCACATTTATATTGAAACAGTAGAAAATCCAAACATTATCCGTACCTTATACCCACATAAACTGACGTTCTATCCATCCGGTTCCTATATTGCCTCTATTCAGTACAGTAAAATCACTTCTGATTATTTGGTCAACGCGCTTTTGGAGGGAGTTCTCCCTGAACAATACAAGAGCTGAAAGATGCGCGTGGATTTCGACAGATTCTTTAAGAAAAACATAATTTTTTATTTCAATGAACGAACTATCATTTTCAGAGCTGAACATTCAGCCTGAAGTATTAAAAGCGATACAAGAAATGGGCTTTGAAGCCCCTACATCCATACAGGCTCACTGTATTCCAAAAATAGTGTCGGGCGTTGACCTGGTTGGCCAGGCTCAAACCGGAACGGGTAAAACAGCTGCTTTTGGGATACCTGCCATACAGAAAGCAAACCGTGGATCAAAAGCACCCAGTGTCTTAATCTTATGCCCAACTCGCGAACTGGCTATCCAGGTAACGGGTGAACTGATCAAACTTGCCAAATACTGTGACGGTGTCTTTACCGTACCTGTTTACGGTGGCCAGCCAATCAGCAGGCAGCTTACGGCACTCAAAAAAGGTGCGCAAATCGTTGTAGGTACACCGGGACGGGTGATCGATCACCTGAAGCGCGGTACGCTTAAACTGGGTGCCCTGGAGATGGTCGTACTGGATGAGGCGGATGAGATGTTGAACATGGGTTTTCGGGAGGATCTGGAGGAAATTCTGAGTTTCAGCAAAGGTAAATCCCAAACCGTGATGTTTTCGGCTACAGTACCGAAAGCGATTAAAAACATCATGAATAAGTGGATGGATAATCCGGAGATGGTGAAGGTTGAAGGGAGCGCGGAAACCGCATCCGGAATTGATCAATATTTTATGGAGGTGCGCGACTCCATGCGGACAGAAGCTATCTCGCGTGTGATGGATATGGCCAATTTTAAACTGGCTCTCATTTTTTGTAATACCAAAAGGCAGTGTGATACGCTGGTTCAGGAACTTCAATCAAGAGGATACTCCTCAGATGCACTACACGGGGATATGCGGCAACAGGTTCGTGACAAGGTGATGAATAAATTTAGAAACGGTCAAATCGATATGCTGGTTGCTACAGATGTGGCCGCACGCGGACTTGATGTGGATGAGATTGATGTCGTTTTCAACTATGACATCCCTAACGACCCGGAATATTATGTACACCGTATTGGGCGTACTGCCCGAGCCGGACGATCCGGAATGGCAATCACGTTTACATCCGGCCGAAAGAAAAAACGAATCCGTTTCATCGAAAAGATGATCCGTACACAACTGCTGCCGCTGCCGATGCCCTCAACGAAAGAGGTTCAGTTATCCAAAATGGATCATCATTTGGAAGAACTACTGGATACACTTGAAGCCGGCGGGCTACGGGAATATATCGATCAGCTTGAACCCCTCGCAGAAGGAAATTTCACGGCAATTGAAGTTGCCGCTGCACTTTTCAAGATGAGAATTGAGGCTATAAAATAATGAGTTCAAAACCACGCTGTATTGGAATAGTTTTCTACTGCTAAAGGCAAAAAGTTAACAGCTTTTAGCTATCAGCTATCAGCTATCAGCTTTTAGTTAAGACACTTAGCTATTTTTTTCTGAAGAGCCAAAATGCTGTTGCGGTAATGAGTACCAAAATGATGAGTGGCCAAACCCAAAGGGGTAATGTGGGTACTTGTCGTAACCGGTTTTCTGTTGTTTCATAACGTTCCGGAATCTCCGGCAGGTCAAGCATTCTGACCTGATGTGATAATGTATAATCCAGTACAGCTTGCCATACTTTCAGTTGGCGATCGTTTTCCATGATTACGGTATCATCCAGTTCAATAGGGTGACCTGATTCATCTTTTAATTGGATAATCAATTGTGGAAGAATTTCGCCGATTTGAGGTAAAAAACCGGCAACATATTTATCCGTCACTACATGGATCAGTTCATCACTGTTACTACTGATCGAACGAAAAGTATCGTCCCCTTCATCTAAAGAAACACTCAATACGGATCTGTAGGTAGGAATGGGTTTATCGCTAAATGGGATCTTCAATAGTACAGCTCTATCAGGATCATAGGCGGCACTCAAGCCTGAAAATTGAAGGAAATACGCATTATCTCTTAACTCAGACAGCAACACCGAACCTTCAAGGGCTTTATGAACTTCCGATTCTGTCAGATAAAAAGAGACCATCGGATAGCCGGGCAACCCGTCATCACCGGAACCGAGTCCGGTTGACATGATGAGGTCATAAAAAGATATTTTTCCCTCTGACCACTCTTCAACGCCCGGTTTGATGTTGGAACGAATAGCTCCACTTGCTTGAACGGCGATATCCACATTCTTGCCTGTCACTCTCTCGGCAGAATATCTCATCGCATCCGTTATGTAGTTTCCCATAGGCGTCTCCCTCTGAAATCGTCCGCCTTCAATGGTAAACTTTGAACCGGCAACCGGCTGTCGTATGTCAATGATTGTTTGATCTGTCAGTACAGCTATCCAATCATTGAGAAGCCATTCAATTCGTTCAACTTCCTCAGCCACTACTTCGTTGGGTATAACAGTTGAATCGAGTAGTTTTAAAAAAGGCGTAGCCGATTCATGATTGAGCACGGAAACCCGTTTTTCTTGTGTGAGCCACTCCAGTTCAAGTTGCCCCAAATAACTCAGATAACTTCCCGCCTGTACAATCACGGTTTTGCCGACAATGATGGGTTCATATAGAGGTGTATGACTGTGTCCCCCTACAATTACATCAATTTCAGGAACCGCTTCTGCCAAAAGACGGTCTTCTTTAACACCAGAATGATTCACAGATATCAGGATATCAGCCCCTTCATGTATTAATTCCTCAACCATCTTTTTGGCAGTTTCGATCGGATCATCAAATTCAACAGGACCGGGGAATGCTGTTTTATTGATTGCATCATAGCCAATCAAACCGAAAACACCCAATTTTAAACCGTTTGGAAGTTCTTTGATAAATCGATTCTGAATACCAACTTCAGACAGGGGGTGTTCGGCCGGCGGACGAGTATTGGATCCCAGAATGATGGTTTTTTCATTTGCATCCGGATACCCGGCTGTTTTAAGATAACCTGCAAAAACATCTGCACCATAATCAAATTCATGGTTACCAATTGTTACTGCATCATAACCCAGCAGGTGAAACAAGCTGATTTCGGCAGCAACTCCTTCCATTAGTGGCAGCCATCCAAAAACAGGCCCGCCAAGAATATCCCCACCTGATAAGAGTAGCACCGGTTCACCGATCGACTCTTTTTGATTTCGAATCTCATGAATGGCTCCTGCCAGTCTGGCAAATCCGCCGATTGCTGAATTGATCCTATCCGGATGATCATCGATGGCCGGATGTGGTATGAGATGTGAGTGTTCATCATTTGTGTGAAGTATTGTAAAGCGCAAACGATCATCAG
>JBBDJK010000079.1:19380-22196 GCA_040879905.1 Balneolaceae bacterium
AGATGTGAGTGTTCATCATTTGTGTGAAGTATTGTAAAGCGCAAACGATCATCAGCATCAACAACCTGCAAAAATCCATAAGCCGGATTGGACAGAATCGAGATCGATAAAAAGAAAAAGAGGTATAAAAATGAAATTTTCTTCAATTATGAGAAACAGACTTTTAGCAAATTGCGGTTTTGGTTAAGTTATGTCCTGCATTTACGATCAACAAACGATTTAAAAATTATCATGAATATACGAGCCAAACTATTATATGGCACTCTTTTTTCACTTCTTTTGACAGCAACGGGGTACGCACAGCTACAATCACCTGATCAATTTTTGGGTTATGAGTTAGGAGAACGCTGGACACAACACCACAATGTTCTCAATTATGTTAAACATGTAGCCGAAGAATCAGATTATGTAACCATTCAAACATACGGTGCAACGAACCAGCATCGAGAATTGGTTTATCTGATAATCACCACCCCTGAGAATCACGAAAATATTGAGGAGATCCGGATCAATAATCTGAAGCTCACGGGACTCGAAACGGGTGAACCGACATCAAATCAAAAAGGGATTGTTTGGCTCAGTTATAATATCCATGGGAACGAAACATCAAGTAGTGAAGCGTCAATGAAGACCCTTTATGAGCTGGTACGGCCTGATAATAGTGAAACCAAAAGGTGGCTTGAAAATACGGTTGTGATCATAGACCCAATGATTAACCCGGATGGCAGAGAACGATATATATCCTGGTTCAAAAACATGTTGGGTGTTGATGTAAATCTTAAGATTGAAGCACGCGAGCATCAGGAACCATGGCCGGGGGGCCGATCCAATCACTATATGTTTGACCTGAATCGTGACTGGGCTTGGCAGGTTCAAAAGGAGTCACAACAACGCTATGAAATCTATAAGCAGTGGTTCCCTCACATTCATGTGGATTATCATGAGCAGGGCTATAACGCACCCTATTATTTTGCACCGGCAGCTGAACCGTATCACGAATCCATTACAAGTTGGCAACGGGAGTTTCAGGGGCTGATCGGTGAAAATCACCGGCGCTATTTTGATGAGCAGAACTGGCTCTATTTTACAAGAGAACGTTTTGATCTTTTTTATCCCAGTTTTGGGGATACATGGCCTACGTTTCATGGATCAATCGGTATGACGTATGAGATGCCCGGCCACAGTTTATCCGGATTGGGAATCGAACGGGCGGAAGGGGATACCCTTACCCTTTATGACCGGATACAGCAACATCATACGACCGGCCTCTCAACAGTAGAAATTGCCTCAGAACACTCAGAACGTATGATTTCTGAGTTTAAAACCTTTTTTGATAATTCCCGAAACAATCCGGAATCTCATTATAAGACATTCATCGTCAAGGCAGACAACAGCCATGATAAGATCTATAATCTACTCAAATCACTCGATACAAAACAGATTGAGTACGGAACCGCCGGGTCGGATCGTAATGTGAATGGTTTTAATTTTGCAACAGGTGAAACGGGTCGTTTTTCACTACAAGCGGATGATATTGTCATCAATGCATATCAACCTCAAGGGAATCTGGTTCGTGTGTTTTTTGAACCCAATCCGGAACTGGCCGACTCGTTGACGTATGATATCACAGCATGGGAAGCTCATTATCGATTCGGATTGGAGGGTTATGCACTTGAAAACAGAATCGATCCGGAGCAGAATATTTCTGCAGAAGATTACCGTGTTAATGATGTGACGGGAAGTGAACAACCGTACGCTTATCTGTTGTCATGGGAGTCAATGGATGATGCCCGATTTCTTGCATCCATTACACAACAGGGGATCAGGAGTCGATTTACACAAGTGCCTTTTCAAATTGATGGTATAGAGTTTAACAGAGGGACAGTGGTCATACCCAGGGAGAACAACCAAATCCTGGGTGAGTCATTTGATGAAATCGTTCTCAAAGCGGCTGATACATATCAGAGATCCATCCATGGAGCGTCGACCGGATTTGTAACCGATGGTTCCGATTTTGGCTCTTCAAATCTTAATGTGATTGAAGAACCGAACGTAGCTGTTGTTGTAGGAGAGGGTTCATCTTCTCTGAATGCTGGCGAGATTTGGCACTTTTTTGATCATCAGTTGAAATACCCGGCGACACTGCTTCATGCAGATTATGTTATGAGGGCTGATCTGGATGCTTACAACGTTTTGGTTCTGCCATCCGGTAATTACAGAGGCGTCTTTACAGATACAGTAATTGAGAAAATCAGCGCCTGGACAAGAGATGGCGGTACATTGATTACTTTTGGTCAGGCAAACGGTGTACTGGCCGGCAGGGATGGATTTCAGCTTCAGAATAAAGTACAGGAGGCAGAAGAGCCGGATATTGAAGAGAGGTTGCAGTCATTTGAAGGCCGTGATCGCAGAGCAACCAGCAACCGTATATCAGGAGCTGTTTTCCGTGTGAATGTGGACAATACGCATCCTTTAGGTTATGGATATGGGAACACCTACATGTCGTTAAAAACCGATGCATCTGCATTCAATTATCTGGATTCCGGCTGGAATGTGGGTTCTGTTCAGTCGAATGCTCACAGAAGCGGTTTTGCAGGATTTAAAGCAAAACAGCAACTGGAAAATTCACTTGTCTTTGGTGTTCAACAACACGGTTCAGGTACCGTAGTTTATTTTATTGACAATCCCCTTTTCCGCGGTTTTTGGGAGAACGGTAAGCTGTTTGTGGCGAATGCACTGTTTTTTGTAGGAAACTGACTCGCAGATGGTGGATCTCAGATCTCAGAATGTCGAATGTCGATCTCAGAAGTGAGAAG
>JBBDJK010000079.1:22296-29580 GCA_040879905.1 Balneolaceae bacterium
CGACACTGAAAGTGTCGCATATTAATAGCCCGGGGCCGCGCCCCGGGAAAGATGAACAAAAAAAATGCCCGAGCATGTCAGGGATCGCAGATCGCAGAATGTCAAATGTCGATCGCAGAAGGGGGATGGCTAAGTTGGGTGGTTAGTTATTGGATGTTTGTATGAGGAGGAGGGCGTTTGAAACCGCTCTTTCACCATGGTGATCAAACTCAAAGTTGTCACTTGGATAGTTGACGATGCCATTTTCACTCATCCCATCAATCCACATCACAGTAGAACCTCCGCCATCCAGATTAAGTGCATGTGTGGCATTCAACTCCGAAAAGAAGCGGGCCAGTTCGGGAATGGTCATACCAAATGACTGAAAAGATCGCCCATCCACGGCTACAAGGAGCAGTTTATTGTCGTGAGTAAGCCCGACCGCGGTTCTCGGATGACGGTTTACATGAAAGGGATCTTCACTGAACTCCTTTATATCACCATTTTGAATTAAAAGAGGGCCTGATGCCAGTAGATTTTCAAATTCCATTGTTGCCCATCCTTGGTCTGGACGCGCAATGATAACCGGATCCAGGCCACTGTCCCACCCGATTCCTCCATTTTCAGTGTAAACATTGCGTCCGGCTGCACCCCGGGAGACAGTCTCCCCATCTGCTCTGATATAAACAACAGAATTCCCGGTATTCATATCAAAAAAAGATCCGTTTATGGCCGCAATGGCATCAAACTGTATAGCAAGATCACTGGTATGGGTAAGATCTTCCCGGATCGACGCAAGCTTCAAATCGATACCGGATAAAGTCAGATCTATTTCGATGACATTGATGCTAAGTCGTGCATTGTAGAGATCATCACCCAAATATTTTTTCCAATAAACACCTTCGGCGACAATCTCTGTTTGCCACTCAAGCCGGTCGGCTGTAAATATTGAATCTGAAACGGTATCCTGAGCAGCGGACTGATGGATAGGTATGAATACAAAAAGCACCGTTGCAATCCTGAGCCAAAACAGATATGCATTTAAAAAAGGCGTTCGTTGTTTATGTTGAACTCTTGATTTCATTTGAGTCTGAACCGGTCGTGTTTAGCACTTATCTATATTTAAGATGCACGATATAGAGGGTGGTTTCAAATTATATTTTTCAGAGATTTAAATTCAGAACCCATAAATATGTTTCAGGTATAGTTTCATTACTTTCCAATCTGATACTCTCTGGGAGGAGTTTTCCCTGCAAGGTGTTCGTAAAAATAGTCCCAGCTTCGACGGAGGTAATACGGTTCACTTGAGAAACCATGACCACGATTCGGCATCACGATCAGATCAAAATCTTTGTTATGCCGGATCAGTTCATTTACTAATAACAGGGTCATGGATGGATGAACATTCGTATCCATTGTCCCATAACTGAGAAGCAGTTTCCCTTGCAAATTTTCGGCGTACAGGTGTACGGCCTGATTTTCATAATTATTTCGGTCCGCCCCCTCTTCCATGAGCCCTTGGTATTTTTCACCCCAATAGTAAGTATAATTCCTATTATCGTGATTTCCTGCACCGGAGACACCCACTTTAAAAAATTCCGGGTATTGGAGAAGAGCAGATGAAGTTGCGAAACCACCACCTGAGTGTCCGTAGATACCCACTCTATTCAAATCGATAAATGAATAACGTTCGGCAAGTTGCTCCATTCCGGTGATTTGATCCGGCAGGCCATTATCCATCATATTGCCTTGATAATAGGTGTGAAAATCTCTGGAACGGGCAGGACTACTGCCAAGTGCATCAATGGCAACGACTACAAACCCAAGCTCAGCCAGTGCCTGCATCTGTCCGCGCTGACCCGCACTGAAATTCCTTGAGCCTAAACTACCCCCTTGTGGGCCCGGATAGATCATATTAATAATCGGGTAAGACTCATTCTCATCAAACGTGGATGGAAGGATCATCAATCCATACAGATCTGTTTCACTATCTCTTGCCAAAACTGAAAATGGAATGGGCCTCTGCCAACCGGTCGTCAGTAGATCCGAAATATCAGCTTCTTCAAGTTCCATGATTAAGTTTCCGTTGATCCCTCTCAGCACCGTTTTTGGGGGTTTATCAAAAGTGGAATAGGTATCGACGAACCAATTGGCATTATCACTCAGCACGATGTTATGATTGGCATCTTCCGGTGTAAGAAGCCGAAGATTGGTTCCATCAAAATGGATGCTATAGAGATGCTCGAAATAGGGATCTCTTCCGGACTCTTTCCCAACACCTGTAAAGATGATTTTACGACTCTCTTCATCAATATGCAGGATATCGATGACATTCCAATTGCCTTCTGTAATCCGGTTCTTCAGCTCGCCGGACTCCAGGTCATGAAGGTAGAGATGGCCCCAATTATCTTTACGAGTAAACCAAATAAACTCACTTGAGTTATGAAGCACTCGCCAGTTCGGGATTCCTCGCGAAGTGAGGTTTGATTCAAAGAAAATATCATCATGCTCGTGGTATAGGTCATTCACTTCACCCGTTTCGGGATCTGTAAGTCGCAAAGTCACATCTTTGTAATCCCTTGATGTAGAAACAAAAGCAAGCTTTTCAGCATCTGCGCTCCACTCTACATCTGCCCAATTGCCCTGCCGGATTAATCCGCAACAATTCGAGGTGCGCTGGTGATCCGGCTCTGCATCCAGAAAGACGGTCTGACTCATTTCTACATCCAAAACTAGGCGTTCCAGCATAGGTACGATCGAATCACCGGGAAGTGCATACGGCCAGATATCAGCCTCAGGGCGGCCAACCCGGGTTCGCCACAATGTCATCATCCCAACATCCCGTTCATCCAGCCTGAACGTTGCAATCTTTTTAGAATCGGGCGACCAAAGCAAAATCGGCCGTTCAGAACGGCTCCAGCCGTGATTATTGGTGCCGTAACTGTGGTGTTGCACACCGTCAAAAGTCAATTGGAAGGTTTCCCCATTTCTGAGGTTTTTTACCCAGAGATTATAATCCCGGGTATATGCCGCAAGGTTTTCATCGGGTGAGAGTACTGAAAATGAAGGAGGGGCTGAGGCACTATCTCCAATTTCACAATTATAGAAACGTAATGAACAGCTCCAATCCATCTGATTCTTTTCAAAATAAATCATTGAGAGGTCAGAGTTAAACGTGAGGTTTCTCAAATTGAGTGAATAAGGTTGGGTTTCAAATTCAGATTCAGATTCAGAATCTGATTCAGATTCTAATAAACCTGAAATCGCCTGCGCCAGGCGTTCATGATCAAATGCATGATCTTTCGATCGATTAGCAACATTCACCAGAAAATATTCGTCACCCAGCCGTGTATTGAGCACGTACCAAAACCGGTTTTCATCTATTATGACGGGGTCTACCCTATTGTTAAAAATCGTGTTACTCAAGTTCCGGTTAAGCATACTTTCAGCCCGGTTATAAGCTTCCAATGCAAGGTCAGAATCGGTTTCTGTAGTTTCAGCAGAAGATTGTGCCAGTGCATTCTGAAAAGCAGAGATGATGAGTATATAGATAAAAATCTGCGACAAGCGGTTCTTAATTACGGAAGATTTCTTCATGAGTTGAGTGCTTTAACCGATTAACGAATCATTAAAATTTGTTCTTGTACTCCTAAGAATAAAAAGTGGAAATGTCATGACAACCCATTCAAGAGGATGACATCGATGGCCGACATCACCACAAACTAATCCCCGAAGATTGCATGTGAACCGTTGCCAAAAACAACCACAATCCAAAATTCAGCTAAAAGGTATAAAATGAAAGACAAAAATACGGCTAAAACTTTCAAATATGTGTTATTGTCAAAATCAATGCCGAGAGTATTTAATTTCTTTTTTTACAAAATCATCGGTTTTGAACTCTTAAGATAGAAAAATTTAGAAATGCTTTTGAATACCGTCGAGGTATAAGTTTTTACTCAAACAAAGTAGAACTCAAGTAGCGATCACCAATATCGCAAGTGATACAGACGATAACACCATGATCGAGTTCTTCTGCGATTTTAAGCGCGGCCGAAAGGGCACCGCCACTGCTCATACCGGAAAAGATCCCCTCTTCTTTGGCCATTCGACGAGACATTATGGTGGCTTCATGTTGACTGACATCAACAATACGATCCACACGCTCCGCTTCAAAAATGGCAGGCAGAAACTCGGGTGACCATCGGCGGATACCCGGAATGGAGGAACCTTCAGTTGGTTGAGTACCCACGATTTGTATATCCGTGTTTTTAGATTTCAAATATCTTGATACCCCCATGATCGTCCCTGTGGTTCCCATTGCAGAAACAAAATGAGTCACTTTTCCATCGGTATCATTCCATATCTCCGGGCCGGTGGTACGCTCATGCATCCGGTAATTATCGGGGTTGGCAAACTGATTAAGCTGAAAATAACCCTCTTCATTCGCCATCTTTTCCGCCAGTTTACGGGAGTATTCAATCGTTTTTTCGGCAGGAGTCAGGATCAGTTCTGCACCATACGCTTTCATCGTTTTGATTCTCTCTTCTGTTGCGTCCTCCGGCATGACTAACGTCAGTTTCAGTTTTTTAATGGCAGCGATCATCGCAAGTGCAATGCCTGTGTTACCACTTGTGGCCTCTACCAATTTATCACCCGGCCTGATGTCACCCCGATCCAGGGCGCCGGAGATCATTCCTAAAGCTGCCCGGTCTTTCACACTGCCCCCCGGATTCTGTCCCTCCAGTTTGCAAAAAATGGAAACACTTTTTTTAACGGGAATTTGTTCCAGTTTTACAAGTGGCGTATTTCCGATAAGATCTTCAATTTTCATATTCGTGTCGGTTTTGTGATTCAAAACGGGCTGTTGCTCTTATATTATTGAAAAATGCATTTCAACGCCCAACCATTCACTTTTCATTTTTTTTATTACTTGAAGGTTTATTATTTAAACGTAATTGTATCCGTATCGCCTTCGCTATTTGTCATTTTAGCCTGATAGTAAATTTTTGAGCCGGCCGGTACGCTGCGGGTCAGCCATACATTCCCACCAATGGTGCTATCTTCGCCGATAACGGTTTCACCTCCCAAAATAGTAGCACCGGCATAGATCACTACGCTGTCGCCAATAGTTGGATGGCGTTTTTTCTTGGCATCTTCCTTATTGACACTAAGAGCTCCCAGCGTTACACCCTGATAGATTTTTACATGTGATCCAATCTGTGTCGTTTCACCTATTACAATCCCGGTTCCATGATCGATACAAAAGTGATCACCAATCTGTGCCCCCGGGTGAATGTCGATCCCGGTTCGGCGGTGTGCATTCTCAGACAGAATTCGGGGAATCAACCGGATCCCGAGGTATAGTAAATGGTGTGCAAATCGGTGCGTGGCAATCGCATAAAAGCCAGGATAGCTGCGTATCACTTCTGCCGTATTTTGTGCTGCAGGGTCACCCTGACAGATCGCATCAATATCCAGTAACAACTGACTACGTATCGATGGGAGCTGATTAAAAATTCGATCTACGATTCCGGGTTCCTGACTTTTTAAACAATCCGCATTCAAATCCAGCACCTTACGAAGATCTTTTTTGAGTCCGTCATACTGTTGTTGGAGCTCTTGTTTGTCGGTATAACGAGTAGCTGCAAATTCAGGGAAAAGCAGACCGAGTAACTGGTTAAAAAAATCGATCACCATTTTTGGAGGTGGACACTTTGAAGCTAAGGTGTGTGTTTTGTGAAGTTCGTCAATAAAATGTTTGTTGTCTGTCATGATCTCTTTTTTTATGTCTCTCGAAAGGTAAGGAATATCTGATGAAAGTTTGCTCTTATACGTGTGCTGAACGTTATTTTCCTGAAATCGGGTGAATAAAAAGGTTTAATGCTGTGAACAATCCCGTTGGGTTGTTTCTCCTGCAATGTATGATTAAAAAGCCCCCTTCCCTTAACAATCCCGATGAATCCTTTCCCTGTACCCAGCTTAAAGAGTGACAATACATTCAAGGCTTTTCAATGATTGATTATGGACGATTTATATGGTCAAGGTGCATAATCACTTCATCCGATCTGAAATCAACAGGACTATTAGTCCGGGGAAAATCAAAGAAGTCAGCCAAAAAACTTGAAAAAGCACTTTAAGAAGTGATCTGATCAGACGATAAAAAGCATATAAATCTGCAAAGGCAATTAAATGCCGGTATCAGGTTGGTCTATATCATTTATCAAAAAGAAATGGAGTGCGGAATAATGAGAATTGCTTTATTTATTTTATTGATTCCAATTACTACACTGGCACAGTCTGTATCTGTGTCAACACCATCATTTCCAATGTGGGGCAGTGCTGAGGGCTTTGCGCATCTGTCAGTTGAATACAATCAAATAGGATTTCATTATTTTCATAATAGCAAAGAACCAAACCCACTGGCATCAAACCACTTACAGTCAAGTTTTGGTGTATCGTACAAACCGTTCTCTTACAAAGGGATCCTAAAAATGGGAATGTTGCTGAGCAACCGGCCATTTCCAACTCAAAAATCAGTACGAACCAATTTTATCATTGATTTAGGAATAGATTTAAATATGGATTTTGGAAATGAAATTTATCATGTCAGAATTTATTACATGCACATCAGCAATGGGTTTGGGTTACAGGGTAAATCATATAATGACGGTTATGACTCATTAACATTCAGAATAAATCTGTTTTAATCCGGCTCAGCCGAAAAAAGCGCAGGATTCAAACGGTTGCAGAACTCATTATGTGCAATAGATTCGTCGGATCGCAATACAAAGGGCTCAATCAGGTTGAAGAATGAATATTATTTATCTCAAATTGAAATTCGAAAAAGATTGCATTATTCATCCAAATCAATAACCTTTCTCAACCGTTTTAACTGATTTCATCCAAAAATTAAATGAACGTGTAACCCATAAGAAGATCTTTTGAAATCGAATCAATTTTAAATTGGACCTATGAAATCTTGCACATCCTACTGCCAACTCTTTTTGTTTAGTATCGTTCTGCTATTTGTCAAGCCTGTAACTGCACAGGAAACGGATCAGTGGGAATCTGCCATGCTTCAGTTTGAAGAGTTGGATCGTACCCATACTTATCCCCCGCAATCGATCTTTTTTACGGGTAGTTCGAGCATTCGATTATGGGAGACTCTGGAGGAGGATATGCATCCATACCCGGTGATTCAGCGGGGTTTTGGTGGATCACGTATGACCGATCTGCTGAACCATGCAGACCGCTATATTGCAGGGCACTCTTTTGGTGCAATGGTTGTATTTGTGGCGAACGATA
>JBBDJK010000080.1:0-11213 GCA_040879905.1 Balneolaceae bacterium
TCAATGAGGGTATTTATACAGATGCTCGCAACGACATTATCCGGATAGGTCCGGGGCCCTACACAACATCCAGGCAGTGTGAGGCAGTAATTGAGGCCATATTTACGATAGAATAACCGCTGAGAAAACAAAAACCTGAATAATAACAAAGCCAATAAAACGGTTCTCAGCATACTTTTCAAAAAATAATTATTTTTTTTGTAAGGATCCCTCAAAATTTGGTTCATACATATACTATACATATATTCGCTTTGAGATGGTTGATTCATTAATACACCAATCAGTCCGGAAAAATTCAGTTAAGCAGAAATTTTTTTTATTGATTAATCCTTAGTGACATTATGTTGTCACTTAACAGTTTTATATTGGAATTGACTTAGTAAAAGTAATATCTGTAAAGCTTCAGAGTTGAATTACAGAATCAGAATCGTTATTCAACTCATATATTTAAATAATTTCATAACCACTTAAATAATCAGCTATGGCAGCATCAAAAGACGACAGAACAAAAGCGATTGACATTGCAATCGGACAGATTGAAAAACAGTATGGTAAAGGAACCGTCATGAGACTTGGTGACCATGCTACAACCGAAATTGCTACCATTTCTACCGGGTCCATCATGGTTGATTATGCATTGGGGGTAAATGGAATCCCCCGTGGTAGAATTACTGAAATATACGGGCCGGAAGCCAGTGGCAAGACTACTCTTGCACTGCAGATCATTGCTGAAGCGCAGAAAGCCGGAGGTTTTGCAGCCTTTATTGATGCAGAACATGCCTTTGATCCTAAATATGCACGTAATATTGGCATTAATACGGATGAATTACTGGTCTCACAGCCCGACAGTGGTGAACAGGCATTAGAGATCACAGAGACATTAATTCGATCCGGGGCACTGGATGTTATTGTGATTGACTCTGTCGCAGCTTTAGTACCCAGAGCTGAACTGGAGGGAGAAATGGGAGACTCACACATGGGGCTTCAGGCAAGGCTAATGTCTCAGGCACTCAGAAAGATTACGGGTGTTGTTAGTAAAACCCGGACTTCATGTGTGTTCATAAATCAGGTACGAGAAAAAATCGGCGTGATGTTCGGTAATCCGGAGACAACCACCGGAGGGCGCGCATTGAAATTTTACTCTTCTGTAAGAATTGATATTCGCAGAATTGGCGCAATTAAAAAAGGTGACGAAGTCATGGGTAACCGCACCAAAGTAAAAATTGCCAAAAATAAAGTTGCACCCCCGTTTAAGGTTGTTGAGTTCAATATCCTATATGGTAAGGGTATCTCCAGAGTATCAGAAGTATTAGAACTTGCTGTTGAGTATGATATCATTGAAAAACGGGGAAGCTGGTACCGGTATGAAGGAGAGCCGATTGGTCAGGGCACCGATGCAGCCATGCAGTTTCTGGAAGAGGATACAGAACTCTGCAAAAAAATTGAAGCAATTGTGCGGGAAAAACTGATGCCCGCTGAGTTGAAAGAGGAGCCTAAAAAAGATGAAAAAGAGCCGGAAGCTGTCGAAGCAGAGTAACATTGATACTGACAAAGATAGTTCAGATAATACCTCTGACATACTTTCGGATCTGCCTCTGATCATAACAGAGATTCAGATTCAAAAAAAGAATCAGAACAGATACTCTCTGTTTAATAATAAAAGGTTCCTGCTGGGTGTCAGCAGTAAAACATTGTTGGATTTTTCACTTCAAAAAGGCGTCAATTTGACGCCTTTATTATTTAATCAGATCACAAAAGCTGAAAATTATTTTTCAGCCAAAGAATGTGCCATTCGATACATTGGTAGAAGGGATCATGCCTCTTTTGAACTAAAACAGAAACTTCTTAATAAAGGATTTGATCAATCCACTGTTGATATTCTGATTTCAAACCTCCACGAAAAAGGTTTATTGAATGATAAATGTTTTGCCGAAAAATATGCCCTCGATAAGGCTCAACTAAATAGATGGGGAAGTCGTAAGATCGAATCAACTCTGTTCAAAAAAGGTATTTCTAAACAAATCATTCAGAATGTATTGAAAAAAACATTTGATAATTTGCCACAAGATCAGATTTGTGTAGATTTGATAGTGAAGAGGAAAAAACATTTTCTCAGGGAAAATGACCCTTATAGGCGGAAAAAGAAAATTTACGCCTATCTTGCAGGACGAGGATTTCCCGGGGAAGATATCAATAAAGCTTTATCCAGAGTAGAGAAACAGTTGGATGTATAAAAAACTTACGTTAGAAAATATCATTAAAAGCGCGATTTTTATTGCAGCTGCAGCTGTTGTAATCATCATCCTTTACAGTTACAGTAATCTTGCACTTTACGCCTTGATTGCTCTTTTATTCAGTTATCTCCTCGATCCGATTGTGAACAGAATGCAAGCATCCGGTTTCAACCGTACCCTTTCAATTGTGTTGGTCTTGACAACCGTCCTTTTATTCATTTTTTGGGTTTCCACCAGTATTGTACCAATGGTAGCCGGACGAATGGCAGCGTTAACCAGACAACTCCAAACGGAAAACCTGATTAATATTGCAAACTTGATTGAGATTCAACTTCGTACAAGTTTTGACTTTATACCTGACGGTTACCTAAGAGAAAATGTAGCTGTCATTGTAGAGGACATTTTCAATTTTGATCGTTTTTCTGATGTTATCGGAAATTTAATTGGCCTTTTCACAAATATTTTCGCGGCCCTAATCATTATCCCATTCGCAACTTTTTTCTTCCTTAAAGATGGACATAAAATCAGAAGGGATATGCTTCAGCTTGTTCCGAATAAATACTTTGAAACGACCTTAAGCCTTATTGATAA
The DNA here is from genome assembly GCA_040879905.1 of Balneolaceae bacterium. Classification (GTDB taxonomy): domain Bacteria; phylum Bacteroidota; class Rhodothermia; order Balneolales; family Balneolaceae; genus Rhodohalobacter. Next base: position 2,826 of record JBBDJK010000080.1, read on the forward strand.
AATCGAAACTCGATTGGGTTACTATTTCAGAAGTGTATTGCTTCAATGTACAATTGTCGGTGCCACATCCTGGATTGCACTTTCAATTGCAGGTTTGGATAATGCCGGATCCGTTGGATTAACCATTGGTGTTGCCAATACAATACCCTATTTCGGCCCGATTTTGGGATATCTATTATCCATCATCATTGCAATTATCGAAACAGGGGATTTTTCACTCATTATACCGTGTATTTTAGCAGTCATGTTTGCCCAACTATTGGATAATATCGTATTACAACCACTCATCTTTTCAAAGTCTGCAGATATGCATCCGGTCGCGATTTTATTTATTGTGATGATAGGCGCTCAAACAGCCGGTATATTAGGTATGTTAGTAGCCATACCGATTGCAACCATTCTTAAGATAACCGTCAATCAGATTTCCTGGAGTATTAACAACTACTACATATTCAGATCTGATAAAACTACTTTTGACAACCCGGTTCAGGAACCTAAATTAAACTGAAAAATAGGTCATCTTTTCTTTATCTTTCACGCGAAATTTATCCTGTAAATCAATCGTGTGAAAAAACTGGTTATTTTTGCTTCGGGATCCGGTAGTAATTTTCAGGCAATTATTGATGCAATTGCAAGGAATGAATTAGAAGCTCAGATTGCGGGTTTAATAACGAATCGTGATGAAACCGGAGCTGCCGGCCGTGCGATTTCAAATAACATACCGGTAACAGTGATTAAAGATTCTGATCCGGTTATGTTGAATGAAAAATTAGAAGCTCAACTTTCAGCCTGGAATCCGGACCTTATAATATTAGCAGGATTTTTAAATAAAATTCCGGACAAAATTGTCAGAAAGTATCACGGACGAATTATTAATATCCATCCATCACTTCTGCCTAAATACGGTGGTAAAGGATTTTACGGGAGGAAAGTCCATCAGGCGGTATTGAATTCCGATGATAAAATAACGGGTTGTACGGTTCACTATGTCAATGATGAATATGATAAAGGCGATATCATTGAGCAATCACACGTTGAAATACATCCAACCGATACAGCTGAAAAACTTGCTGCACGAGTCTTAAAAGCTGAACATCAACTTTTACCACGTGTTATCAAAAAACTATTAACTTAATTTGAATCGAGTGTCACTACAACCTCTAAAATCACTTCCAAAACATAATTTAACCATTAAAAGAGCCCTCATATCAGTATCTGATAAAAGTGGAATTACTGAGTTTGCAAAAAAACTTATTGAACACGGCGTTGAAATAATCAGTACCGGGGGTACGGCTGCAACATTAAGATCAGAAAATATTCCTGTTAAAGATGTCAGTGAAATCACAAAATTTCCGGAGTGTCTGGACGGGCGGGTAAAAACTCTTCACCCTTCAATACACGGCGGTATTTTAGCCAGAACCAGCCACAAGCCGGATATTGATGAGCTTCAAAAACTTGGTATTGAACCTTTTGAATTGGTTGTGGTTAATTTGTATCCATTTAAAGAAACCGTTAACAGTTCTGAGGTCACACCGGAAGTCGCAACCGAGAATATTGATATTGGTGGACCCACGATGATTCGTGCATCTGCCAAAAATTTCGCACATGTTTGTACACTTACAAATCCTGCTCAATATGACTCATTTATTGAAGAATTAACTAAATCAGGAACAATCTCATTTCAAAGCCGTCAACATTTAGCCAAAACAGCATTTGAACATACTGCAGATTACGACGCAGCTATCAGCCAATATTTTAACCGCCTCGATGGGGCACAACTTCCTGACCAACTTATTATCTCCTATCCAAAAAATGCCGATTTAAGATATGGAGAAAATCCTCATCAACGCGCTTCCGTTTACGGATACCAAACTAATTACATTAAATGTTTTCATGGAAAGGAATTAAGTTATAACAACTACCTCGATATCGACAGCGCTCTTCAATTAATGTCAGAATTTCAAAATGATAAACCAACCGCTGCTATTTTTAAACATACGGTTTCATGCGGAATTTCTTCCAGAGATACATTGAATGATGCCTATTTGAGAGCATTTGCAACGGATAAGATTTCACCATTTGGGGGTATCGTTATTGTAAATAAGGCACTCGATATGGATACAGCGAAATCCATCGACTCCATATTCACTGAAATTATACTTGCTCCCGAATATGAAGAAGGTGTTCATGAATTTCTTGCTGAGAAAAAGAATAGACGGCTGGTTAAAATTCTCAATTATCCGGGTAATGAAAATGAATTTCGATTCAGATCTCTTTTTGGAGGAGCATTATACCAACAATCTGATCATAAACGGGTGCAAATAGAAGATCTGGATATCGTTACGGATAGAAAACCGGATCAAGAGGAACTCTCTGATCTTTTATTTGCATGGAATGTGGTGAAGCATGTAAAATCAAATGGAATTGTTTATGTCAAGGATTTAGCAACATGTGGAATTGGTACCGGACAAACAAGCCGTGTAGATAGTTCGGTCATTGCTGTTCGGAAAGCAATGAATGAAAGTCTGAGTTTGAAGGATAGTGTTGTCGCATCAGATGCATTTTTCCCATTTGCTGATGGGGTGATCGCCGCAGCTCAATCAGGAGCGAGGGCTGTCATACAACCGGGGGGGAGCATTCGCGATAACGAGGTTATTGCAGCAGCCAACGATCACGATATGGCAATGGTGTTTACCGGTGTCCGCCACTTTAAACATTGAGAAAATCTCTGCCGGATTAATAAAAATGTTCGCAAATAGGGTTCAGAAAACGTATTTTTTAAATCGTCCGAAAACAAACAAATTAGACTAACCCAACACCCAATGTCCGACCTATACTCTGCTACCAGAAAGAAATCTAAAAAAGATCCAAATAAGAAAGGGATTTTTGATTTTCTATATTCTGACATTGCGATTGATTTGGGAACAGCAAATACCTTGATTTATGCAAGAGGACAGGGTATCGTCCTGAATGAACCGTCCATCGTTGCACTTAACAATCGAAATGAAACCGTTGCAACGGGTCATGAAGCCAGATTAATGCATGAAAAAACGCATGGTAACATCCGAACCGTTCGGCCTCTTAGGGATGGTGTTATTGCTGACTTTGAAGTGGCCGAACAGATGATTCGGGACATGATTAAAAAAGTAAAAGTAAAATGGTACACGACTACGCGTAAAATGGTGGTTTGTGTCCCGAGTGGTATCACTGAGGTTGAGCGCAGAGCCGTACGCGATAGTGCCGAACATGCCGGTGCAAAAGAGGTCTACCTTGTAGATGAACCAATGGCTGCTGCAATTGGTATCGGATTAAATGTACACGAACCGGTTGGAAGCATGATCGTAGACATTGGTGGCGGAACAACAGAGATCGCAGTCATTGCACTTTCAGGTATCGTACATGCTCAATCTGTCCGTTTAGGAGGTGACGAAATGAATGAAGATATTATCAACTATTTCAGAAGAAACCATAATCTGTTAATCGGTGAAAGAACAGCAGAAAGAATTAAGTGTGAAATTGGATCCGCCGCGCCTTTAGATGAAGAGATTGAAATTATCACTAAGGGAAGGGATTTAGTAAATGGTGTACCCAGAACGCGGCAAGTCACATCCAGGGATGTGAGGGAGGCGATCTCCGAATCTGTTAACTCTATCGTTGAAGCCATTACAAAATCACTCGAACAAACACCACCGGAACTTTCTGCTGATATTTTAGATCGTGGTATAATGCTAACCGGTGGAGGTGCCCTTTTAAAAAATCTGGATAAACTGATTATGGAAACCACGGATCTTCCGGTTCATATCGCAGAGGATCCACTTACCGCTGTAGTCAGGGGAACCGCTGAAATATTGGAAGATCTTGATTATTACAGAGCTGTCATTTCGTAAAACCCCGCATATTCGTGAATGCGAAAAATTGATGATATTAAAGATTATTTAATTGCAGCAATCATTCTGATTCTTGCTGTCTCACTGATGGTAAACCGTCATGATGGTAGTCTGCAGAATACTCGGAAAATATCAATTACGGCTCTCAGTTTTCTTGAACAACCACTCTCTAATATTAGAATTTACAGACAAGCCATTTCAACAAATACATATCTCCATCGGCAAAATATACTGTTGCAGGATCAATTAAGCAGACTACGGTCTGTCGAACAACAAAATCAGGTTCTGCGTAGTCTTCTAAATCTAAGAGAACAAAGTGATTTACCGTTAATACCGGTTCAGATCGTCGCAAAAAATCTCATTTCGGTTAACAGTTTCTTAACGGTTAGTGCAGGAGAAACGAGTGGAATCCGGGTAGGCATGCCGGTCATTAATTCAGATGGGCTTGTTGGTACGGTCATTCTTACATCAAATAACTACGCCCAGGTATTGCCTTACAATAATTCTGTATTCAGAGTAAGTGCTCAAGTTGAAGGAAGTCGTGCATATGGAATTGTATCCTGGCCGGATAACTCAACCCAAGAATTGGTTCTTCAATTTGTACCGGAAACAATTGAAGTTATTCCGGGTCAATCTGTATTAACATCCGGATTCACAAACTATTATCCTGCAGGAATTCCAATTGGGGAGGTTACCCGGGTTGAACCCGGAAGCGGTGTTGATACTCAAACCATCTATTTGAATGCATTTACCGATCTCTACTCTCTTTCAGAAGCATTTATTATAGAATTTGCCCCGGATACAACCGTCAATAATTTAATCGAAGAGCAATCCAATCTATTTTGATCCGATCTGAAAACATACGGATTTTTCTTGCAGGCCTGGGCGTCATTGCTGTCCAGGTTATGTTACTGCGCCATTTACAAATATTTGGTGCAGAACCTGATCTGATTCTTATTTTTCTGTTATGGTTATGTAAAAGTAAATCCAGAACAACAGTATTGTTATATGCTGCCGGTCTCGGTCTGATGCACGATGCATTAATCGACCTATGGGGAATTCATATGTTTTCAAAAACTTTGATGGTTCTCATACTACACTCCTACTTAAATCGTATATCAAAAAACAAGTTTATTTTCTGGCAAGTTGTATTGATCGTGTTCATTGCTGCCATTATTCATAATATTACTTTTTTTAGTGTAACCGTCTATTCTGACCTGTACACTTCTGGGCCCCAACTCATCATGCGCTTGCTGATCGGTTCCGTTTACAGTGCCATACTTGGAGGTTTTTTACATATGGTAAAAGAGGATAAATAACATGGGAAAAAGAAATCACATTGAAAATTCAAAAGGTTCCATCAAAGTCCTTCAAATCATTGTGATTACAGGGTTTGTAATCATGTTAGCAAGAATATTTCATCTCCAGATCATCGATTATGAAACGTATTCCCCACTTAGTATGCAAAATTCACTCCGAATGGAGGTCGTTAGTCCGGCAAGGGGATTGATTTACGACAGAAATGGAGTGATCATCGTTGAGAATCAACCAATTTATACTATTACGATTACTCCATCTCGTTTTAATATGGAAAAGCTACCGTTGCTTTCATCACTGTTACAAATGGATGAATCTATTGTTGAGAATCGAATAAAGGAAACCCAGCAATATTCATGGTATCGAGCCTCACGTCTTTTTACTGAAGTATCCATTGAAGTATTTTCGAATATTCAGGAAAATCTTTGGCAGTTACCGGGTGTGGGTCACCTAATTGAGAGTAAGAGAAATTATCCCACAAGCGTAAGGGCATCTCATGCAAATGGCTATTTACGTGAGGCAACCCGAGAAGAGTATCAACTATCTGATCGTATCCGTTTGGGTGAAAAAATAGGCCGAAGTGGCCTCGAGATGATATACGAAGATTATCTAAGTGGGGAAACCGGTACTGAATACATACGTGTTAATGCTTATGGACAGTCTTTGGGGCCTTATGACAATGGCTCATTGAATGTCACACCTGTAAAAGGGGCTGATTTAATAACAACACTTGATGTTGAACTACAAGCTCTTGCTGAAGAATTGATGGAAAATAAAAGAGGTGGACTTGTCGCTATTGATCCCTATACAGGAGGAATATTAAGTATCGTAAGTGCCCCACAGTTTGATCCAACCCGATTGGCAGGAAGAATGGATCAATCGTATTGGCAAGGTTTAAACTCCGACCCTTATACTCCACTCTACAATCGTTCAATATCTTCACGACAACCTCCCGGCTCAACCTTTAAACCCTTTATGGCACTTGCTGGATTGTATTTGGGTATCATCACACCTGAATGGGAACTCTATAATCCGGGTTATTATCAAAGAGGGAGACGATATAATGACCTGGCAGACCCTGGCAATTATAACCTGCATAAATCTCTCGAGTACTCCAGTAATACATACTTTTTCTGGTTGATGGATAGAATTGCGTCACGTGGACTATTAAATGAATGGTCAAAACTCATCAAAGATTTTGGAATGGGGCCACTAAATAATATCGACCTGCCTTCTGAACGAGCCGGCATCATCCCTGATAGTACGTATATGAATTCTACTTTTGGTGAAAATCGTTGGGGGATTGGAGATTTAATGAGTTTGGGTATAGGACAAGGAATGGTATCCGTCTCCCCCCTTCAAATGGCTGTTGCAACAGCCAGTCTGGCAAATGGTGGTAATAGGGTCCAGCCTCATATGGTCAGAGCAATCAGAGAACCGGATGGTGAAATACAGTATACAAATCCTGCGATTAATAAGATCGAATGGATCACCCCGGAAAACTTAAAAGTTGTTACTGATGGGATGAAATCTGCCTTTTTACAAGGTGGATCCAATTATTATGGAAGAATTCCTGATATTGAAATTGCAGGTAAAACCGGTACAGCTCAAAATCCCCATGGGGAAGACCATGGCTGGTTTATCGCATTTGCCCCGGCAGATGATCCTCAGATTGCAATCGCTGTGCTCATGGAAAACTCGGGCTTTGGATCTGTGTCAGCCACTCCCATTGCTTCCCTGCTTATCGAACACTATCTGACGGGAAGTATTAACAGGCCTCATATTTATGACCATGTTATGAATTTTCGCCCTCAAACTGAAGATGAAGTTGGAAATGAGGAATAATTAAATGCTGCAAGATAAAAGAGAATTCCGTTGGTCAGTAATCCTCATTTGGATTGCACTTTTCTCATTTGGGCTTACTGCTATATACAGTGCGACCCAAGGTGAAGTTTCTCAATTTCTTCCAGCTTACATTCTTGACAATTTTTACAAACAAGCTGTTTGGATTGGTATCTCAACCATGATGCTTGTGGCTATCCAATTTATACCCCCTCGAACTTTTCAGGAAGGTGCATATATATTCTATTTAATTTGTATCATACTCATGATCCTCACACTCTTTTTTGGAGTGGAAGTGAGCGGTTCTAAAAGCTGGTTGCGTATAGGACCACTAAATTTACAAACAGGTGAAATTACAAAAATTGCAACCATTCTTGCAGCAGCCAGTTATTTAACGAGCCGAAGAGATGTAACTGCAGAGAATCTTAAACCTGCATTAATGACTGTCCTCATTTTTGCAATTCCAATTATTTTATTATTGTTACAAAATGAGGCAGGTGTTGCTATCGTATATATCGGTATTCTGCCAGTTGTACTATTTTGGTCCGGTTTACCATACGGAATATCCGCTTTTATGGTATCTCCCGCAGTGATTGGATACTTTACTGTGCTCGACTGGAAACTGGGGGTTATTGCTACAATCGTCATGGCGATCGTAATATTTTTGCTCCAAAAAAGAGTTTGGTTAACAATCACATCGATTGCATTTGGATTTTTAGTCATTATTGGAACCGAAGTAGCCCTTCATCAGGTATTACAGCCTCATCAACGTGCACGGGTAGAATCATTTGCAAACCCGACCTTAGATCCATTGGGGGCCGGCTGGAATGTTCTTCAGGCAAAAACAGCGATCGGTTCCGGCGGTCTTCAGGGGAAAGGATTTATGGAGGGAACACAAACTCAGTTACGTTTTTTACCTGAACAATGGACAGACTTTATCTTTTGTGTTGTCGGTGAAGAATTTGGTTTTATTGGGGCATCTATACTATTAATCCTATTTGCTCTCCTCTTTCTTTTACTACTCAGTATGGCTGCCACTCATAAACATCCATTTGCTCAAATTGTCATTGTTAGTGTGACATTTCTCTACTTTATTCATTTCCTTGTAAATATTGGCAGTGCTACTGCACTTTTCCCGATTATTGGAATTCCACTACCATTTATCAGTTATGGTGGATCGGCATTTCTTACCAATACCATATTGCTTGCAATCTGTCTGAATTTGGATTTCAACAAACGTTCACTCAGTATTTACAGATAGAAATTGAGGTAGATGTAGAGGTAGAGACAGATGTAGATGTAGAGATATACAAAAGCCACTAAAGCTACTAAGGCTATCAGC
>JBBDJK010000080.1:11313-22417 GCA_040879905.1 Balneolaceae bacterium
ATCAGCTATCAGCTATCAGCTATCAGCTATTAGCTATTAGTCATTTTGGAGTCAAAAGTTGTGTGGTTTTATGTAATTAAAATTATACTACATTGATTTTTCCGTCTTGACAATAGCGATTATTCAGACGTTTGAATGCTTACTGATCATTCAGGACGATACATTTTTTCAGTCCTGAGTTTAAATGATTTTCTGTGATGAATGGTATAACCAAATTTCTGTAGTCCATCAAAGTGTTGTTTTGTCGGATACCCGACATTTCGATCCCACCCATACCACGGATATTTATCGTGCAATCCCTTCATATAATCATCTCTATATACCTTTGCTAATATTGAAGCGGCTGCTATTGATACCGATTTATTATCCCCTTTCACAATACAACTATACGGTGTCAATGAGTTTGTAAATCGATTACCATCAACCAGCAGATAGTCCGGGTCAGATCCCTCTTCTTCTGTACATTTTATCATTGCCTGAATGGAAGCTTTCAAAATATTTATTTGATCAATTTCTGAAGCTGTACTCATTTTTATAGCCCAAAAAAGAGTTTCAGATTTGATCTCCTGTGCAAGTTCAATTCTGCGTTTTAACGACAATGTTTTACTATCAGCTATATCTCTATTTAATTCACTATAAGGTTTTAATATGACTCCGGCTGCAACTACAGGCCCACACAAACACCCTCTTCCAACCTCATCCAATCCCATAATTCGATTATATCCCTGATTCCAGAGTTTTTTTTCATAATAATATCGATCAATGATCATAACCGAATATCTAAATTTTTGAATAGTAAATTACTCTTCACTGAATGAACTTGTCGGATATATTTTTGAAGATTATATCCAAAATAGATAAAAAAGAGTGAGATAAATAAAAAAGGCATCCCAACAGGAATGCCTTTTCATAAATGTTTGCTCAGAATTTATAAATGTAATTAATCAGATACCCAGATCCTGCATAACCGCATCTGTTATGTCATACTCTTCCTGAACTTCCGGCGAGACATACAGGATGATGACATCACCGGTTGACGTAGTAGTATTTAATACATAGTCCAACCCTCTCTGTGCAGATACATTATTAATGGATTCTTGTATTTGCTGCAGCAACGGCGACATTAAGCTTGCTCTTTGTTCCTGTAATTCACGTTCTGCATCATTTTGCATCTGACGGAACTCCTGATCAAGAAGTGTTAATCTCTCTTCTTCGGCCTCTCTTGCCTGTTCAGAAATCACACCAACTTTTTGTTGATAGAGTTCAATTTCTGTCTGTAATTCACTCTGTTTGGTAGTCAATTCTCGTTCTTTACGCTCAGCAAAATTTTGCAATCTTTGAGCAACAGCTCTCATTTCAGGCATGCGATCCAGTATAGCTCTGGGCTCCACAAAACCAATTTTCATATCTTGTGCATGTGCTGATGGAGCTGCCAATATTGTTAAGAGGCTGGCGAATACGATAATAGTTAATAGACTTAGATTTTTCATAATGTTCGTACTATTCTTGGATCAATTTAGTTTTGTGTAAGTTTTTCGATAACTCTTTCAGTAATATCCGGAGCTCTTTGTGAAGCATAATAGATGATTGGATCACCGGTATTGGATGTTTTATTTAAAACATAATCCAATCCCATTTCAGCGGAAACTTCAGCCATTGCATCTTCAACTCTCATAAGTAACGGGTTGAAAAGTTCATTTTGTCTTTCCTGAATTTGACGATCGATCAGTTGTTGCAGGCTATTCAGCTCTTCCTGAACTTCAGTCAGTCTTTCTTCCTCTTCTAACAGTTCTGCATCACTCAGTTCACCTGCTTCTGCACGTTCAGCATATGAAGTAACTTCTGCAAGCCAATCCTGATATCGAGTTTGGAAAGCACTCTGCCGTTGTTCTATAAAATTTTCTAAATCTGCTTGTACCTGTACTGTCTCCGGTAGCGCATCGATCACGGCATCCGGATCCATGATACCAACTTTTAACTGTGCCGACACAATTATCGGAATCAGAAAAATTATAAAAAATAATAGTGTTTTTTTCATTGGCTGATTTATTTGAATCAAATTTAAGATTTATCCTGATTAATTATTAGTATCATCCATACCCAGTTCTAACATCACTTCATCTGTTAAGTTCCACTCTTGTCGTGCATACAGGAATCGAATGTCGTCGGCTCTGTCAAATACAAAATCAAAAGCTTCCCGAGAAGCTACACGTAATAACGCATCAAAGATGGTCCTTTGTATGGGTTCCAGCAATTCTTTTTGTGTTGTAAAATATTCGCCATTAGGACCGAACTTATCTTCAATAAAATTATTTAATTGTTCTCTTTTTAGTTCAATTTCATTGATTCTCTGTTCCCTGATATCATCCGTAAAAAGTATTTCTCTGGCTTCAAAATCGGTAACCAAATCAGAAATTTCATTTTCCAACCTGCTGATTTCTTGTCTCCACCCATCACTCAAAAGAGACAATCTTTGCTCGACACCACTATATTCGGGCATATTCTGCATAATAATATCGGAATCAATATAGCCAATTTTCTGATTTTGAGCATAAACATCATCCAAACAGAATAGTATCAGTAGTAAAATACAGGTGATATTTAGTCCAATTCGAATCATGATATTAGAACGGTGCGCCTATGTTAAACAAGAATTCCCACTCACCGGGCAGCAGACCCTGTCCTTCTGCAGATGCAGGGGTTCCGTCAAATCTATAACCGTAACTCAGATCAACCAGACCAAGTATTGGCAGAAATATCCTGGCCCCAAATCCTGCTGCTCTCTTAACTCTGAACGGATCAAATTCTGAAAGTCCGTTAAAAGCATTACCGACATCAACAAACGTATATGGGATCAGTTGCAGCTGTTCTGAAGAGACTGCAGGGTATCTTAACTCAAGTGAATATTTGTTATACACTCGCCCGCCAATGAGATTCTGATTTTCATCCATGGGTGATATTACACCGTTAAAACCACCCGGAAAACCTCTCATATCGATGTTATCATTCAGGAAGTTTTGACGTTGCTGCAATTGTGTTCCACCGATAAAGAATCTCTGGAAATTGCTTTGATTCCCTTCACCAAAATATCCCATATACCCAAACTCTGCTAAACTGCTTATCACCAATTTGCCAATAATATTATGATGATGTTGATATTCAGTTTTTAGTTTATAGAATTGAGCAAAACCGGGAACCGGCAGGGCAAATTCACCGGAAAAACTAAACTTCGACCCATTGTTAGGTGAAATCGGATTGTCTGTTGAGTTTCGTTCAATTACTTGTCTAAGAGTCAATAGATCAGCATTACCATCTTCAAAAATATTACTAAAACCAAGAACATTAAATTTACTGTAGGTCAGTATAAATCGTTGAGTGAATAGATCGTCAGGCCAATTCAGTCTTCGTCCAATACTCACACTGGCTGAAAATAATTCGTTTCTTCTGTCGGCCGCTTGTGATTGTGCAAAACCAAACTGTCTGACTCTTGAATAGTTCAGAAAATCGTATGACATACTCACACCCAAAGAAGTTGGCCTTCCTCTCAACCAGGGTTCTGTAAAACTGAAATTATAACTCTGATATCCCCTTCCGGTTACCTGTACACCCAATGACAGTCGTTGGCCGTCTCCCGATGGAATCGGATTCCAACCGCCCGGTTCAAATATTCTTCTTGCAGAAAAATTATTAAAGTTAACCCGGGCTGCCAGTATGACTCCTATTTGCCTGCCACCAAATCCACCTGAAAACTCAAAATTATCGGTACCCTGAGACTCATCCAATCCATAGATAATATCAACCGTTCTATCTTCAACATTAGGTTGAAGTTCCGGTGTTATACCTTCAGGGTTAAAATACCCAAGCTGACCCAATTCCCGGATCGATCGTACAATGGCGGCGCGACTGTACGTCTGTCCCGGTGCAGTACGAATGGTTCGGCGAACAACATCATCGTGTGTTTTTGTATTTCCGTGAAAAGCGACTCTTCTAATCGTGGCAATTTCATTTTCTATAATCTGGAAAGTCACGTCAATGGAGTCACCTTCAACTACTTGCAGGTCGGGTTCAATATCAAAGAAGAGGTATCCAATATTTTCATAGAGACTACGGATATCTGACTCGGTCCGATTATAGGTCATATTATCCTGAAATCTGGATTCATCAAATATGTCACCTTTCTCAAATCCAAAGAAAGATGTAAGCTGTTGATCCGTGTATACTGTATTGCCGTCCCATTCGATATTCCTGATTCTGTATTGAGGGCCTTCTTCAATATCGATATCAAAATAGACACCCTTCTTTTTTCTCCAGTCATCTACAAAAACAGAATCTGAAAGTACTCTGACATCCAGAAAACCATTATCCCTATAATACTGCAGGATGTTTTCAATTCCTTCTTCATACTCTTCCTGAGTATAAACATGGCGTTTAAAAATTCTCCACCATCTATCAGGTTTGATCGTTGAAAACTCCTTTTTTATTCGCCGATTCGAAAATTGCTCGTTTCCATCAATTTGAAACTCCCTCACTTTGGTGCGTTCACCGGAATCGATCACAAATGTGATTGTAACCCTGTTTGCATCATCATCGCTTAGCTCTTCAATAACATCAATCTGCGTTCCCCAATAACCCTTCTCTTTGAAGTATCTCTCAATTGTTTTAACAGCCTGTTCTCGTATTGAACTTGTAACAGCAAATCCTGAAATCAAATTTAAAGACTCTCTCAAGTCTCGCCTTTCTGAACGTTTTACTCCTTCAATTTCATATCGTCTCAGCCTGGGTTCTTCCTGAACACGTATTTCAATATTCACTCCATTTGTTCCAACTCTTTCATGCAGAATTTGAACATCAGAAAATATACCTGTCCTGTAAAGTTGACGAATGGCATTTGAAAGCATTTCACCGGGTATTTCAATAGGATCACCCACCTGAAAACCTGCGCTTCCGAGTAGAAATGATTCCCGGCCGGTCACCAATCCTGTAATTGTAATTTCCCGAATCGTATATGTTCTGGGTTCATTCAGGGTTGGATCCACAATTCTCAGATCATCCGTTGTTTGTGCGGCAAGATCCGGTATGAAAATTGTTCCAGTAAATAATAAGATAACAGAGACTAAGAAAAGCTTCAATTTAAGCACTTGATACGATCGATTCTGCGGTTTAAGATATAATTTGATTTATAACTGTTGCAGACATGCTTTTGTTATGTCCATTTCTGACTTTTCCGTATCTGCGGTCACGTTTTTGGAAAGATCTGATTCCATCATAGAGCTCATCTCTTCTAAAATCAGGCCAATAGGTTTCCGTTATATACAATTCGGAGTAAGCCAACTGCCACAACAAGAAGTTACTGATTCGATACTCCCCACTTGTTCTGATGATCAAATCAGGATCCGGAATGGAAGCGGTTGAGAGGTAAGAACTGATAAGTTGATCATTTATTTCATCCGGATTCACTTTCCCATTCTGTACATCAAGTGCAATATGTTTAACAGCTTCAGTTATATCCCATCTACCGGAATAACTGAGTGCCAGACAGAGCTGCATTCTGCTATTATCCTGTGTCAACTCTTTCACTTCAACAAGTTGACGTTGACACTTTTCAGGAAGTCTTTCTATCTGGCCGATTGTGACCAATTTGATATCATTTTCGTTTAGCCTGTCTGCTTCATCTCGCAATGCCTGAACCAGTAATTTCATGAGTCCATTTACTTCTGCAGAGGGTCGGTTCCAGTTTTCCGTTGAAAACGCGTATAGCGTCAAGTATTTAACACCTAATTGAGCACAGGATTCTGTCACATCTCTTACAGATTCCACACCGGCTTTGTGACCGTGAAGACGGATATTTCCTTTTTTTTGAGCCCATCTCCCATTTCCATCCATTATGATGGCAATATGCTCAGGAATAGCTCCAGTCTTTTGGAGATCCTGTTGAGTCTTTTTGTCCTCAACCGACTGATCTTTGTCTGTAAGTTTGAACTGTTCTAATTCCATATTTTTCGAGATCTTTGTAGCTCTGTATGTTATGGCTTATTTACGCTTTTTTCAAGAACTATTTATTGGTTGCCACTGCTTAAACTGCTCTTTAACTGCAACATTTCACACATTGCTAATGCAGCCTCTGCACCCTTATTTCCTTTCTTTGTGCTAGAACGCTCAGTTGCCTGATCAACTGTATCTGTAGTTAACACTCCGAATGAAACCGGTTTGCCTGACTGCAAGTTCAAATCTGTCAATCCCCTTGTAACCGCATCACATACATATTCGAAATGTGGAGTGCCTCCACGAATGATAGCGCCAATTGCGATCACACCATCCACTTTGAGCTCTTCTAAACACCATTTACAAGCTAATGGCAATTCAAATGCACCCGGACACCGATAACTATATAGATTTATTTCTGAAACACCTTTAGATCGTAGTGTATCCAGTGCTGCATTCATCATTTCATCGGTTATAAATGAGTTCCATTTGGCTGCGACAACGGCAACTTTCAGTTTTGACCAATTTACCTGATTTCGTTGATTCTCATTCATGGTTCAATTAAGTTAAAATGCGTTTCCGGTTCGTTGCTGTTCTTTTAATGGAATCAACATGAGACTGACTGATTGTTACGGTTCCTAAATAAGGATCATAGTCCGACTTATTACTTCCATGATAATCACTTCCTCCGGTAATCAACAGATTGTTTGTCTTAGCAATTTGAGTATAGCTTCGTTGAACTGAAAAATTGTGACTGGGATGAATACACTCTATTCCATCCAATCCGAAAGATAACAACTCATCCAGTTCTTTTCGGCTATAAATGGGCCCCGGATGGGCAATAGACAGTACACCACCTGCCTGTTTTACGATCTCAACCATTTGTTGAATGGTTTGATAACCGGTTTTAATACCCTCAATTTTATCTGAAGAAAGATATTTAATAAATGCTTCCGGAATAGACGATACATATCCTTTTTTGATCAGTATAGATGCAGCATGAGGACGCCCCATGTTCCCTTTTCCGGAAACCGCCCTGATCTCTTCATAATCTATATCGACACCTTTACTATTTAATAATTTAACAATCTCTTTCATTCTTTTTCTTCTGGCCATCTTTTGTTTGGCAATCAGAGTAAGAAAAGGTTCATTCTCAGGATCAAAAGCGTATGCAAGAAGATGGACTTCCATCGAATTCCATAATGCAGTTAGTTCCACACCGCTTATTATTTCGAGATTCAGGTTGTTTTCGCTAATAAATTTTACTGCTTCCGTATACCCATCAATCGTATCATGATCTGTAATTGCAATTATTTTCAGACCTTTCTCAGAAATTTTTTTTATCAGTTCAGGAACTTCTAATGCCCCATCTGAAGCTTTTGTATGAATATGTAAATCAGCTTTAGCCAAATATCAGGGCCTTAATATAGATTGATAAGTATAGTCGTCTGAAAGAATTTCAGCAGCTTTTATGACAAGGCCATCAATAGCGATCAATGCACGGTTCCTTTCACTTTCATCAAGTGTCTGAGTGATCCATTCTGTTTGTAGATTTCTTTCAATCAACGCTTGGTTTTCATATATCTGAGAGATTTTATAATCTCTTAAAAGAGCCTTTAACTCATCTAAATTTTCTTTTGCTGCATTTTCACCTGAAAAATTATCAATATTCATTTCAATTTCATTCAGATGTCTGTCAACAGGTGTCTCAAAACTGAAATTTTGTTCAATTAAATAGGTTGCAAAACGCTGAAACAACCGATCCGGCATCCGATGATTAACAGTACGATTATCGGAATCGGTTTCCAGGAGGATATCATTCACAAAGAAGAGATATTGATTGCTCCTTTGAAGGGCTAAATCAATAAGAGTAGATTCCATCCCGGTATGAATGATATCCGGCTCAATACCCCTGCCATCCAGTACAACTCTGCCATTTTTAGTACGAAATGCCCTTCTCAATGAATCTGGAATTGTTTGTCTGTTCTCAGGATCATTTAAAGTATAATCTACAGATTGAATACTTCTGCCACTTGGTATATAGTACCTGGATATCGTCATTTTCAAAGATGTGTTGTACGATAGGGGTCGAATCGTTTGCACAAGTCCTTTTCCAAAGCTGTTTTCTCCAACAATAACGGCCCTGTCCAAATCCTGAAAAGCTCCTGCTACAACTTCAGATGCACTGGCACTTCCTTCATTTATCAATAACACAATCGGTAGATTTTCAAAAAGAGCAACCTCTGTCGTCATCATTGCCGAATTGTGACTGTCATGCCTGCCACGTGTTTCAACAACTGTAACTCCGGGTTCTATAAACAGATCAACCAATTCAACGGCCTCATTTAACAACCCGCCGGGATTATTTCTTAGATCTAAAATCAAACCTTCAAGATCATGAGCATGGGCATCATTTAAATCTATTAGCGCTCTTCGAACCTCTTCTGATGCTTGTTGACCAAACCTTGAAAGATGAATAAATGCATACTGATCTCTGTCACCCACAATTTCAGAAAAATTTATATTTTTAACCTCTATCCGCTCCCTTATTAATGTATACGAAATTCTTTCAATAATCCCCCGACGTTTGATAACAATTGTAATTTCGGTACCAATATCTCCAATAGTTAGCTGCTGAATCTCTTCCGGTGTCATTCCTTGCACAGATAATCCATTTATTTCAACAATGACATCACCTGACCTTAATCCGGCTCTATCTGCGGGGTACCCATCCATCGGTGCTATGATAACCACTTCATCACCCCTATATCCGGCTTCCAATCCGATACCTCCATATGATCCTGATGAAAGTATCTCTAACTGCTGTTGTTCTCCCTCATTGATAAAAACGGTGTAGGGATCCAATGACTCCAGCATTGCATTGATACCCTTGTTGACAAGTTCCTGAGGCTCTACTTCGTCAACATATTGAGTTGCTACTTCACGAAACACATCATTAAAGATGGTAATCTGCTTTTTTATCTGGAAAAAAAGATCTCCATTTCTGATAAATGCAACAGATGTGATAAATATAACTAAGAGCAGGAATATACCTGTAAGTTTACCGGTACGTTTCATAAGAGATTTGATTTATCTTCTTCTGATCGTCAACGTCTGTCCGGCATAGATTCTTGTACCGTTTAAGTTATTATCGCTTTGAATCTCTGCAACTGTAACGCCATGACGATTTGCTATACCACCCAATGTATCATTACGTCTGACGGTATACGTTATGGATCCACTTGTACTTGGGGATGATCCATCAAAACGAATATTATAGATATTTTCACCACTCCGTTGTCTTCTTTCAACCTCTTGTTTTTGAGCGAAAGTCAGATCATCGATCTGTGTGAAATATTCATTACGATCCTGAGGTATATGAATGGTCAATCTTTGGCCTACTCTAATCGTATTCCCAATACCATTCCATTGACGAATTTGCCATGATCTCAGATCGAACCACTCTGCTATATGGCCAATCGTGTCTCCACTCTTTACGATATATGTAACGGATCTTGTGTTGGCAGGAGCCTGAGCCTGGGGGGCCCTCTGTTGAGTAGAAGCGGTAGTCGTTGACTGATTAG
The DNA here is from genome assembly GCA_040879905.1 of Balneolaceae bacterium. GTDB lineage: Bacteria > Bacteroidota > Rhodothermia > Balneolales > Balneolaceae > Rhodohalobacter. The sequence goes on from JBBDJK010000080.1 coordinate 20,880, forward strand.
AGGGCCTGTCTGCTGAAATACGTTCAACTGAACTGGCGGCAACGGGAACCACGATCCTTTGCCCGGGATGAATCGTATTGTTTAAACCTTCATTTGACTCATATAGTGCTCTAACTGATGTGCCATAACGCATTGCAATATATCCGAGTGATTCACCCCGGCTTACCGTATGCATGGCAATTTCCCGTGCTCTATTTTCCTTTGGAATTTCCTGATAAGCTGCTAAAAACCCGTCTCTGATTCCAGAAGGTACTTTTAATGGATAACCATCTCCCGGAGGGGTAGCCCATCTTAACAATTCCGGATTCAAATCCCGTAACTCATCTATTGTAATACCTGCAGCCAATGCAAGGTCTTCGAGTGGCATTAAACCATCAACTTCGACAACATCAAATTGATATGACTCAGTATCACGATTTCTTTGAAACCCAAACTCCTCCGGATTCATGGCTATCATCGTAGCGGCAATATAACCCGGAACATATCCCCTCGTTTCTCTTGGCAGATATGGATAAGCGACCCAGTAGTCTTCTACACCACCTGCAGCATTAATGGCTCGTCTTAGCCCCCTTGGGCTTAAATTATAATTGGCCAATGAAAGATGCCAATCACCCCATATTTCATATAAATCTTTTAAATGTCTGGCAGCTGCACGAGTTGATTTCATAGGGTCTCTTCTTTCGTCAACCCACCAATTCACTTCAAGGCCGTAAAATGCACCGGTCGCTCTTATAAACTGCCATAAACCCACGGCCGCTGCCCAGCTTCTCGCAGTCGGAACCAATCCGCTCTCAATCATGGATAGATGAATCAATTCGGTCGGTACTCCCTCCTCTTCAAATATTTCTCTCATCATTGGAAAATAGTACTCGGATCTCTCCAGCCAACGATCCATCACGTCCGGCCTTCTTAATGTGTAATACATCAGTTGGCGGTTCACATGCTGATTCTGAATAAGGGGTACCTGAGTCTGGTTTATTGTCAGATTTTCAGGCATTGCATATCCTTCCGCAATCCAATCGTCATTTTCAGAAAAAAGTTCTGATCTGATTTCAAAAATATCCCCTTCTGTCTCACTCCGGGTTTCTGTAATCCCATAAAACTCACTATGCTCAGCGATAACCGAACGATATAACTCAGCAAATCTTCTGTCATTCTGAATCTCAGGATAGTCATCCATTAACGATTGAATGGCTGCAAATGATTCATTGATATAACTCTCAGCTTGAACCAAATCACCTTGTATTTGGGCATCAATAGCCAATACGTGCCTCTTGTACACATTGGAAATTCTTCTAAGCACCTCAATATCCATCTCCGTATGAGATGCAATACTATTTTCATTAGTAGAAACATCCATCGTTTCTGTAAGTGGATTGGAGTATGGAAGTAGTTTGACCGGTACTTCCACTTCGATTTTCTCTGATTGGTTTTGCTGTGCAAATCCAACAGATGCGGCAAGTGAGATGATAAGAACAAGCAGAATCTGTTTCATAGATATTGAGTAATTTAATGGAGTTTTGCTTAAAAATAATGCT
>JBBDJK010000080.1:22517-25817 GCA_040879905.1 Balneolaceae bacterium
CCCTGTACCAATGGCCATCTCCTGCCTATTCCGAACGATTTAGAGCTCAGTTTTAAGATCGGAGCTGCCTGATAACGCTTGAATTCACTCTGATCAACAAGTTTAATAACCTGATGAACGGTTTCAGAGTCAAATCCGTCTAAGATGATTTTTTCTGCATTTTGCTGAAGCTCAATATAACGATAAAGTAGTTCATCCAACACTTCATATTCCGGCAAACTGTCTGAATCTCTCTGACCGGGTCTTAATTCGGCACTCGGTGGTTTTTCGATGATCGATTTTGGTATCATTTCCCGGCCATAATAATCTTGATTCATCCAGTTGGCAAGTTCATAAACTTCCGTTTTATATAGATCACCAATAATTGCAAGTGCCCCGTTCATATCGCCATAAAGAGTTGCATAACCCACCGCGTATTCTGATTTATTACCTGTAGGTAATAGAAATACACCAAATTTGTTGGCATATGCCATTAAAAGGGTCCCTCGTATTCTGCTTTGTAAATTCTCTTCAGCTATACTAAATGGTTTATCGCCAAAAACCGGTTTTAACTCTTTATTAAAATTTTGATAAATATCATGGATCGGAATCGTGAACAGTTCAATTCCAAGATTCTTAGCCAGTGTCTCCGAATCCGATACACTCCCTTTACTGGAAAATGTTGACGGCATTGTAATCGCCTTCACATGTTCTGCTCCCACAGCCTCAACAGCCAATGAACAAACAACCGCAGAGTCAATTCCACCACTAAGCCCTAAAATGACATCACCTGTAATACCGGTTTTGTACAAATAGTCTTTTAATCCACACTTTATGGCGTAAAAATGTTTTTCTGAAAAGCTCTTGGGGTATTCAACCTGCAGTTCTTCCGGTTTTCGACCCGATTCAATATTTTTCCGTTCCTTATCCCACTTGATATCTATATAAGATGCCTGAAAGGGTTCTGTTCTTGCGATGACATTTGCATCTGAATCAACTGCCATCGTATCCCCATCAAAAATGATATCTGTATGTGCACCAACTTGATTACAATAGATTAATGGAACATTGAGATTTTTCACATGATTCCGGAGCATTAACTCTCTGTTTTCATGTTTGGTTTTGGTATAGGGTGAAGCTGAGATATTGACGATTAAATCAGCTCCTGCATCTTTCAAAATCTTTGCCGGTTCGACCTTGTATGTATGATATTGAACTTCATTTTCATTGTACCAAAGATCTTCACATATAGTCACACCTAATTTTAAACCCTTATAGATCAAACAGTTGAACTCTTTATTGGGTTCAAAATAACGAAGATCATCAAACACGTCATAAGTTGGCAAGAGTGTTTTGTGAGTCATCCCAATGAGATTTCCATTCGATGCCAGAAGTGCAGAATTATGCATTTTTCTGCCGAATTCACTCAGATTTTTTGTAATACTTCCAAAAAGGATGGCTGTTTCTTGACTCTTTGTTACAATTTCATCATTCAATTGGTAACAGCTCTTCCGAAAAGATTCATTTTCAAGAAGGTCAAGCGGCGGATATCCTATTGTAACCATCTCCTGTAAAATCAACAAATCTGTTTCATCTTGTTCTGATCTCTCCAGAGCACTCAAAATAAGTTTCTTGTTTCCCTCTAAATCCCCAATTGTAGGGTTGATTTGTTCAACTCGTATTTTCATTTATATATACTGAATACTTTTTCACCGGCAACCCATGTTTCCAAAACTTCTATTTGCCAAATTTCTGATGCATCTACTTCAAAATAATCCCTGTCAATAAGAATAAAATCAGCCCATTTACCCGGTTCAAGGGTCCCCAAAATATCTTCCTGATGTGCTGCATAGGCAGCATCCAAAGTAAATGCCCGAAGTGCTTCAATCCGGCTCATCAAGTGTTCACTATACCAGCCACCGGGTGGCATCCCATTGTGATCTTGTCGTGTAACGGCAGAATAGAGGCCATAAAATGGATTCACATGTTCTACCGGAAAATCTGATCCGCCGGCGATGATTGTACCCTGCCCCAAAAATGTTTGCCATGCATACGCTCCGGCAATACGGTCGGGGCCAACTCGATCTTCCGCCATATTCATGTCACTTGTTGCATGAGTTGGCTGCATGGATGCAATCAGGTTTAAATCAACAAATCTGGGAATATCATCCGGTGTTACAATTTGAGCATGCTCAACCCTGTGCCGGAGCTCTTTTTGTGATTCATTTCCAAGCTCATCATTGATAAATTGAAAAGCATTCAAAAGCTGACGATTTGCAGCATCTCCTATAGCATGAATATTCATTTGAAATCCTGCCGATGCTCCTTTTAATAACATCCGGTTTAACTCCTCTTGATTATAAAAGAGTAAACCGCTGTTACCCGGATCGTCATGATAATCTTCAAGAAGTGCCGCACCCCTGCTGCCAAGTGCGCCATCGGCTGATATTTTAACACTTCTCAATGACAAGTGGTCGTCTGAATATCCGAAAACAGGGCCATCAGCAGCCATTTCATCAAAAATTGCGCCGGTTCCTGCAATCATTGCATAGATACGATTGGATAGTATGCCTTCATCTGCAAATTTTTTGTATCGATTCCACTCTTTTTGATCAGTACGGGCGTCATGAACGGAAGTGATACCCAAACGAACCATTTCATGAATTGCCAACTCAAGAGCCAGTTCGAGATCTGCATCAGTTCTTTCGGGTATCAAATTTCGTACTAAACTCATTGATCCATCCACCAGAATACCTGTAGCATCCCCCGATTCGTCTCGTATGATCGCTCCCCCTTGTACATCAGCACTATTTCGGTCAATTCCCGCCAGTTCTAAAGCCAATGAATTGACCCACGCTGCATGGCCATCAATTCGTGTCAGATACACGGGTCGATCTGATACCACTCGGTCTATATCCGTTGCAGACGGGAACTCATTCTCTTCCCACAATTCCTGATTCCAGCCTCTTCCGGTTATCCACTCTCTGTCCGGATGTTCATCTGCAAACTGGTCAATCATCTCAAGCGTTTCATCCAGAGAACTGCCACCTGTGATATCCAAATCCAATTCCCGAATCCCCAAACCCATCACATGGGCGTGAGCATCGATCAGGCCCGGAAGGACCGTTTTGCCTTCACCATCGATCCTCCTTAACGCCGGGTAATTCTCTTCAATATCCGATTCAAGCCCTAACGCCAAAACCTTTCCATCTTGAACAGCTATTGCTTCAAACCCCATCAGGTCACCATCACTCTGAAGGGTATATCCATTAATATTGTATAATAGAAATGAGTTTTCTGATTGGCTTGATGTACATGTGA
>JBBDJK010000080.1:25917-28890 GCA_040879905.1 Balneolaceae bacterium
TCCGGAAATTTTGAGTTATTTGCAAAGTAATCCCTTAAAAATTCAGGATATATCGGTATCTCCAAAGCTTCTTCCGGCGATACGAATCTCACTTCTATCAAGGATTGTTCATTTTCAGGCAACTCAGGATCTTTGCCCAGTCTTAACATTCCCCCAACGATTGAACACTCAAAATAGAATTCGATAGCGTGGTGTTGGGTTGCAAAAAATTCGTGAATCCAGATCAATTTCTGAGGTGCAACTCTTAACCCGGTCTCTTCATGCACCTCTCTCTTTAATGCAGACTCAATCGTTTCACCAAATTGAACACCACCCCCCGGGGGCATCCATATCGGTTCATTTCTTGTCGGAACATCTTGTTTTAACAACAGCAGGCTTGAACTGCTCTCAATGATTGCACAAGCTCTGACTCTCACTCTGTTTGAGAATAGTGATGAATTCAATTATACCGGTTGATTTTGTTGGGCTTCTGTCTTTTTAAAATTCTTTTTATTCCTGTTTAATGCTGCTTTCACAAACGATACAAACAAAGGATGTGGATCATTTACAGTGCTTTTTAATTCCGGATGGAATTGCACACCCACAAACCATGGGTGCGACTCTATTTCAATAATTTCGACCAGGTCTCTTTCCGGATTCAGTCCGGCTATTGTTAGGCCATGCTCTACAAGTGCACTTCTCATCTCATTGTTAACTTCAAATCGATGCCTGTGTCTTTCATCAATTTTACTTTTGTTATAAGCTGCGTGTGATTTTGATCCGGGCGTCAGCTCACAATCATATTTACCCAGTCTCATTGTCCCCCCTTTTTCCGTAAGATCACGCTGATCAGGCATGTAATCTATGACCGGGTAGGGTGTTGATTCATTAAACTCAGTACTATGTGCACCGACCATTCCGGCACAATTTCTTGCAAATTCGATTACGGCACACTGCATACCCAAACAGATACCTAAGAATGGAATATCATTTTCCCGGGCATATTTAACAGCTTCAATTTTTCCGTCAATACCTCTGTCTCCAAATCCCGGTGCAACCAAAATAGCAGATACAGATCCAAGTTTATCTACAATATTCTGTGCATCCAGATCTTCCGACTGCACCCATTTAATATTAATTCTGGTATCGTTCATTGCTCCGCCATGAATCAATGCTTCAACAATTGATTTATAAGCATCATGATGCTCAACGTACTTACCCACCAATGCAATATTCGTGACATTTGACGGATTCTTAATTTTATTTACAAATGATTTCCAGTTAGACAGATCTGCATTCTTTGCAGGTAAATTTAGTTTTTTGATCACCCTTGTATCCAAACCCTCTTCTAACATCAATAACGGAACTTCATAAATACTCTCCGCATCCAATGAAGAAATCACATCTTCAATCTCAACATTACAAAACTGAGCAATTTTTCTTCTGATACCGGTATCAATTTCATATTCAGAACGACACACTAATATATCCGGACTTAATCCACTCTCAGACAATGTTTTAACAGAATGTTGAGTGGGTTTTGTTTTTAATTCACCTGCGGCTGCCAAATAGGGAATTAAGGTCAGATGAATAGATAATGTGTTTATCCGGCCCACATCATATCTCAACTGTCGCATTGCTTCGATATAAGGTAAACTCTCAATATCACCTACAGTACCCCCGATCTCTGTAATGACTACATCATAATCTTCAGATGCGCCTAATGATAGTACATGAGATTTTATCTCATCTGTAATGTGTGGTATTACCTGTACCGTCTTACCCAAATAAACGCCCTTGCGCTCTTTTTTAATGACATCATAATAGACTCTACCGGTTGTTACATTATTCTGTTGAGACGTTTTAATCCCCAGAAAACGTTCATAATGACCTAAATCAAGATCTGTTTCGGCTCCGTCATCTGTCACATAGACTTCACCATGTTCATATGGATTCATGGTTCCTGGATCCACATTAATATATGGATCCAGTTTTTGAACGGTTACCCTTAACCCCCTGGAGATCAACAGACGTCCAAGAGATGCGCATATTATACCTTTACCCAATGAGGATGCCACGCCGCCTGTGACAAAAATATATTTAGTAGCCATGTATGAAAGGAAGTTGGTTGCAGAAAGTAGAAAATAGCAGGCTAAAACTTGCCATTCAAACCAAATGACAAAACTACTTAAAAATTTTTTAAAAACATCCCTTTTCAGCCGCCCAACGCATCAAAAAGCCATATTTAAAAAAATGAAAACATTTCATTCAAAAATCATAATTCGTGTGGCTTTTTATGTTCAACTCCTTATTTCCCTGTCCCTCATATAATCTATCAGTGCAGTAATCTGCTTTCTCTGAAAGTGTATAAGAAGCATATTCAGTGCAAAAATGCCGAATAATATGTAATAGAACCAATCTGCAAATGTGGTATAACCATTCAAGTACATGTAAATAAACAAGACCACAATAGCTACATTCAGCACTAAGTGGATCAATTTATTGCGAAGTTTTTTATTTAATAATGTGATCTTTTCAACTGTAGAAAGTTCCTGTTTTGAGCGCAAATGTACTTGCTCATAGATTTTAAATTTTTCTTCATCTTCCTCAGTATAAGCCATAAAATAAATCCAATCAGTTTTGTGAGTTTATAACATTTTGTATTGCTTGCCCAATAAGTGTTTCAAATGATCCTTGCAGGGTTATTGCATAGTAGATAAAAAATCCGCCAATCATGAAAGAGATACTACCCGACATACTTAAAAGCGTTGCCAGCCAAAGTGGCCCAACTATTCCCAGAATTGCTATACAAACGATCAATAGACCCAATTTAATCTGAAAAATACCCGTTAATAACAGGATAGCAGTTTGTCCGTTTTTAAATAGTGAGTGCCATCGGGATCTCTCCTTCTGCTTATTTTTTTCCTGTTGAAAATAGAAATGATGAATATGTTGTCTTGTCTTTTTTTGATCTCCGTCCATAGTAATTAAACT
>JBBDJK010000081.1:0-4472 GCA_040879905.1 Balneolaceae bacterium
CTATTGATCTGACTTATAAAGTTTCTCGGCTTTCTCAGCAGAGGTTAAAATTCCCTTTATTAATGCAGAACTGAACCCACCGTGCTCCATCTGGTTGAGTCCTGAAATCGTACAACCTTTAGGTGTGGTAACCCTGTCAATTTCATACTCCGGATGGTTATGCATGGCTCCGAGTAATGCAGCAGCTCCCTTCGCCGTTTGTGTTGCCATCGAAAGGGACTCATGAGAATGAAATCCGATTTCAATACCACCTTGTGATGCCGCTCGAATAGCACGCAGAAAAAATGCAATTCCACAGGCACATAAGGCTGTGGCTGATGTCATTTGCTCCTCCCGTATCACCTGAGTCTGACCGACAGTATCAAATATAGCCTTTGTGATCTCAATGGATTCCTGATGAGTTGAATCTGCACAGATGCAGGTCATCGACTCACCAATTGCGATGGCGGTATTTGGCATCGCCCTGACTACCGGAAGGCCATCCGGTACGATTTGTACCATGTCTTTGATCATCGCGCCCGAAACAACAGATATCAACAGATGTCTTTGAGGGTCTAATTCGGGTGCTATTTCTAATAGCAGTGCGTCCAATTGTTGGGGTTCTACACAAACGATCAGGATGTCTGATTGTTTAACGGTGGCAATATTGTCAGAACTTGTTTGGAAACCTTTTTGCCTGTACGGCTCAAGATTTTCAATTTTTCTGCGTGTGAGGAGAATACGTTCTTTTTTAAAGATTCCGGATGCATCTAATCCATTGGCTATCGAACAACCGATATTACCTGCACCCAATATGGCGATACGTTTTTCTTTGAGTTTCATGATAGGTTCTGATTTTGTTGATTCAGCAAGTGTGACCGGGTACTGACAAATCACATTTACTGCTGAAACAAATAGCGTTTAAAATCATTTAAGTAAACTCTAACTAAAGCAATATGAAGTGAACGTCCAATAAAGAGTTACGATATATATGTAAAAAAGGTTGGAAGCGCTTCTACCCTTTGATAGCTTTAAGCAACAATTAAACTTGTACTGAGATTAATGAATAGCTAAAATAGGACGATATACACGTATTAATAAAAGTTTGTAATGAAAGTATTAAAATTTGGCGGCAGTTCCGTAGGAAGTCCCGATGCGCTTAGACAAGTGATTAGGATCATACTGTCGAAACCATCGGATCAGAAGTTGATTATTGTTGTATCCGCATTTAGAGGTGTAACCGATCAATTGATTGATATGGCCGGCTTGGCATCTGAAGGCGATGAAATCTACAGAGAGATTCTGGATGATATAGAGACCAGACATCTTAAAACGTTGAATGAACTGTTTCCTGCAAACAACAGGAGTGATGTGATTACGTCCGTTAAGTTACTGTTGAATGAGTTGGATGATATCTTACAGGGAGTTTACCTGATCCGGGAACTCACAAAAAAAACTCTCGATTTTGTTGTCGGGTTTGGAGAGCGCTTCTCCGCTGAAATATTGACGCACTTGCTGAGCCTTAGCGGAAAAGATGCACACTTTACAGACACACGAAAATTGATCAAAACAGACCGTAATTTCGGTTCTGCACGGGTTTTGACAGCCCCTACATTTCAGAATATCAGAGATCATGTTAATGGTCATAATGAACAGACTTTTGTTGTAACCGGTTTTATCGCATCTACTGAAAATGGCGAATCAACAACACTTGGACGGGGAGGGTCTGATTACACTGCGTCCCTGTTTGGAGCTGCACTTCAGGCGGAAACGATTGAGATCTGGACCGATGTGGATGGATTGATGACAGCAGATCCGAGGAAGGTTAAAAGTGCTTTTTCGGTTGAACACGCGTCTTATGAAGAGGCGATGGAGTTGTCCCATTTCGGTGCGAAAGTGATCTATCCTCCTACCATACAACCGGCTCTAAAATCCGGTATTCCAATTCTGATTAAAAACACATTCAGGCCGGAACACCCGGGTACAGAAATCAGTAAGGAGATTCGGGATCGAAATGGAACCATTCGAGGGATGTCGTCAATCGACAATATTTCCCTTATTACTCTCAAAGGAAGTGGTATGATTGGTGTGTCAGGTGTTTCTGCCAGACTCTTTAATTCTCTCGCTGAAGAACAGATTAATGTGATTCTGATCACTCAATCATCATCTGAGCATACTATCACACTGGCTGTAATGCCCGAAGATGCATACGCTGCAAAACGCACGATATCAAATGAGTTCAAAACTGAGATTGAAACAGATAATATTGATGAAATACGGGTTGAAGAGAATCTTTCGGTTATAGCTGTGGTCGGTGATAATATGAGGCAGATTCCCGGAATTGCGGGTCGTGTTTTTAACGCACTGGGGCGAAATGGGATTAACATCGTGGCCATCGCCCAGGGATCATCAGAACGGAATATTTCATTTGTAGTGGATAGTAAAAATGAGAAAAAAGCGATGAACACACTTCATGATGCTTTTTTCTTGTCCGGCGTAAAAACCATGAATCTATATCTGGTTGGCGTTGGCTTAATTGGAAGTATGCTTCTCAAAATTATTCAGGATCAAAAAGAGGCTTTTTATCAAAATTATCTGATTGATCTTAAATTAAAGGGGATTGCAAACAGCAACAAAATGCTGTTAAGTGAAGAGTCGATAGCCCTTTCTGATTGGGAGAAAAACCTTGATTCGTCAGGTGTAAAGACAAAATTGAAAGATTTTGTTTCTGAAATGATCGATATGAATTTACCGAACTCCATTTTTATTGATTGTACGGCAAGCAGTGATATTCAGGAAGTGTACAATGAAATATTATCGGCAAGCATCTCTGTTGTAACACCCAACAAAAAGGCGAATTCGTCTGATCAGGAATTTTATAAATCACTGCACAGAACGGCTAAAAAACACAATGCAGCCTATCGGTATGAGACAAATGTGGGGGCCGGTTTGCCGATTATCGGTACGATCCATGAGATGGTTACCACCGGTGATACGGTACGGAAAATAGAGGGGGTATTGTCGGGTACACTCAGTTATCTGTTTAACAATTTTGACGGCTCTAAACCTTTTAGTGAACTGGTAAAAGAGGCAAAAGAAAATGGCTACACCGAACCCGATCCCCGGGAAGATTTGAACGGCCACGATGTGGGACGAAAACTGCTGATTCTTGCTCGTGTTGCCGGATACGATCTGGAATTTGATGATATCGATATACAGAACCTGGTTCCGGAAAAAGCCCGGAATGCAGATTCAATTGATCAGTTTTTTGAGAAACTTGAAGAGCATAACGGGGAATTTGAAAAACTGCTGGATCAAGCAAAATCAGCAGGCCAAAAACTTTGCTATATAGCCCGATATGAAGATGGAAATGCCGTTGTTAAATTAGAACAGATAGAAATTGACCATCCTTTTTATAACTTGTCGGGAACGGATAATATATTGGCGATCTATTCGTCCCATTACGATAGCAATCCATTGGTTGTCAAAGGCCCCGGTGCAGGAGCCAATGTAACGGCAGCCGGTATTATTGCGGATATTTTGCGGGTTGCCGACACAAAAGCAACCAATAATGCGGGTTGGTAAATAATCAATCAGATGAATATAGATCACTCAAAAAAAGTAACGGCTTTTGCTCCCGCTACTGTGGCTAATGTAGGGTGTGGGTTTGATGTGCTCGGTTTTGCAATTCACGGATTGGGTGATTATGTAACGGCTTCGTTTTCAAAAAAACCGGGTGTACGGATTGTTTCTATTCTGGGTGATGAAGGACGTTTACCAACCGAGGCCCGTGATAATACGGCCGGATTATCTGTACTCTCTCTTCTGGAAGAGGTTGATTTGCCTGATGATATTGGTATTGAACTTCATATCGAGAAAAAGATGCCACTTGGAAGCGGACTCGGCTCGAGTGCCGCGAGTTCTGTAGCAGCTGTTGTAGCGGTGAATGCACTGATCGGCAGTCCGTTCAGTAAAAGTGAGCTATTACCATTTTCAGTTCAGGGTGAGATGGCCGCGAGTGGCGCTGCCCATGCCGATAATGTGGCAGCGGCTCTGTTTGGTGGGTTTATCCTTGTCAAAGAGCATGTACCCCCTGATGTGATTTCGTTAAGAACCCCGGATGAGCTGCACTGTACCCTCATTCATCCGCATATTGAAATTCAGACCAAAAACAGCCGGAAAATTTTAAAGAAACAGGTGCTTCTCGAAAAAGCAGTAAAACAGTGGGCAAATGTAGGGTCGTTAATCGTTGGACTCTATACAGATGATTATGATTTAATCGGACGATCCATTCACGATGAAATTGTTGAACCGGTTCGATCACTATTAATTCCGGGATTTAATGAAATGAAAGCTGCTGCCATGAAAACAGGTGCTTTAGGGTGCAGCATCTCCGGTTCCGGCCCTTCGCTCTTCGCATTAAGCAGATCCCAAGCATCAGCCGATGAAATTGGAAAAAAAATGGGCGCTGTACTTGATGAGATCGATTTGGG
>JBBDJK010000082.1:0-21023 GCA_040879905.1 Balneolaceae bacterium
TGGATTGTTGAGCGTGATCTCCCAAGGGTACGAGGCGTTCCTTGTTTCCCTTTCCAATCACTTTGATAAAACCGATTTCAAAAAAGAGGCCATCCATTTCCAATTCGGTCAGTTCACTGACACGCAGCCCACTGGCATAGAGGGTTTCCAGGATAGCTGCATCACGGATACCCGCCGAAGTGGTTCTGTCCACACTGTTTATAATAGTTTCCACTTCATGGGCAGTGAGCACTTCAGGCAGCTTTTTTGCTTTTCTCGGTAGTTCCACCAATTCTGCCGGATTTGCTTCAGCCAGTTTTTCCACGACGGCAAACTCATGAAAACTGCGAATACTGGAGATATTACGTGCAATGGTACTGACGGCAAGGCCCATACTTGTCAATTCCAACAGATAATTTTCGATATGCGTAAGGGTGATACCACTCAAATCTTTCATTCTCAAATCATCAGACAAAAAATGCAGGTATCTTTCCAGATCATTTTTGTATGAGAGGGATGAATTTTTTGCTAATCCTTTCTCCAGTTTAATAAACCTGAGATACTGTTTTAAGGCTGATTCAAAGTCAGACATGACTATTCATTTCCTTCTTCATCCATCTGTTCGGAAACCTCTTTGTTGTCCTTCTTTTTAGCTTCTTTTTTATCTTCAGGATATTCGATACGGCTGTGATAAACACCTTTTAAGATCCTTAAGAAAGACTCTTTGATTATTTGAATATGCTGGAATGTTAACGGGCAGTTACTGAGTTGCCCATCTGCTACATTTTGATCAATGATCCGGTTGATTTGATTTTCCAATTTGGTATAGGTCGTATCCTTCATCGACCGGCAGGACGCTTCAACACCATCGGCCAGCATCAATATTCCTTGTTCTTTGGTAAACGGTATGGGCCCGTCATAGCGGAAATCCTCTTCCTGAATATTATCTGATCCCTCTTTTGCTTTGTCAAGAAAAAACTTAATCCGTGAGGTACCGTGATGTGTACTAATGAAATCGATAATGACATTCGGCAATCCATGTTCAACGGCCATCTTGACCCCTTCACTTACATGAGCCTTAATAACCAAAGCACTCATGCGTGGTTTCAGTTTATCGTGTTCATTGCTTTTGCTCTGATTTTCGATGAAATAGGAGGGTTTCACCATTTTCCCGATATCGTGGTACATGGCTCCTACCCTGCACAAGAGTGAATTTGCACCGATATCTGAAGCCGCCGACTCTGCCAGATTTGCGAGTTGTAAACTGTGATGAAAGGTACCGGGAGCAGTGCTCATCAATTTCTTCATCAACGGAAGGTTTGTATCAGCCAGTTCCAACAGTGTAAAGTCGGTAGTAAGTTTAAAAAGTTTTTCAAAAAGCAGGATCAGAGGATATGTAAATAGAATAAAAACAGAGTTGATCGCTACAAATGTCATATCATTCAGGAAGTTTTCCCATCCCGAAAACCGGGAGAGTGAAAATCCGGCTATGATAAATCCGTACGTTAAAAAGACAATTCCGGGTGTGATAAAAAAGAATTGTGACCTCTTTTTAATATCCCGCACGGAAAAAACACCCAAACTACAGGCGGCAGTTGTGGCAACCATATAGTTAAAACTGTGATCATGAATAATTCCGGTGATAATCGCCAGTGTAATGGTCGCCATCAGGCCTACCCTGGAATCGAAGATAATCGTCAATATAATGGGTGCGATTGCAACCGGAATGATAAAACTTTTCACATTCTCAATAGGATAGACCATTGCACTTGCAAAGGTTACCAGCCCCATGACCAAAAAGACCAGCAGAAACATGGACGGCCGCTCGAAGATTTTTCTTCTATAGAGGTAGAGGTAAAAGAAAAACATCATCGTTGCGATAATAACGACAAAAGATTCACCTGAAAAGCGCAGCCATCTTTCCATTTCAGTGGCTGAGAGCGAACGGGCATCGGCTAAACTTTTGAGCCGGATGTCAATTTCAGGAGTCACGATATCACCTCTTCTAATGATAATTTCACCCTGATCAACGGCACCTCTGGTTGTAGAAATATTAGACAAATTCTCCTCCAATAGTGCTTGAGTGTCTGATTCACTGTATATCAGATTTGGACGAATCACCTGTTCATAAATCTGAAGGGCAGCTCTCGCGACATCCGGCATAAAAATTCGATTGAACTGAAGTTGTGCATAATCATACGCCCCACCCAGATCCCTCGTGTTGGTGAGGGAAATGGTTCGCTCTGTGAGCTCTCTCAGATTTCTCACCGTAATTTCGTTCTGGTCAATACTATCCTTTTCCTGATTCAGCAAACCATCGGAGAGCAAGGTACCGATGATCTCCTCAAGCTGATTCCGTATTTGATTGATCACCAACCGGCTCTCAGCCTGGTTATTGAGGTTGATATTCACATAATTTTCCAGAATCAAACTCCAGGCTTCGTCATTCAACTCTATATCGGCAAGACTTCTCTCCTGAAGATAACTGAGGCTGTCATTTTGTGTAGTGGATGCACTTTCTGATTTAGATCGCTGCCATTGCAGATAACTATCCAATACAGGTTGTAAATTTCTGAATAGGGAGTCTGTCCGCGCTTCAATAAAAATGGAAGCATTATTGTTTATATGGTAGATGGGTGCGGTTTGTTGACGTATCTCATCCCGTTCTTCCTCAAGCTCAGCGGAAGTTTTTTTGATTGCAAATGTGAAAGGAGCTGTTAAATCATCCGCACGCCACGGTTCTCCGACAATGTAATTCTCAACCGGTTGAAACGAAGATTGAGGAAGTGTAACCAGAATAAGAGCCAGGAAAATGAATAGGATCCCGCCTCGTAAATAGTTTTTTTTATCTTCAAAAAAAGAGCGGTTTTCATTCTTATTCTTACTTAATCCGATTCCCGGAACAGATTCTTTCCTTTTTTTTCTCTCTAATCCAAGTTTGTTGAGAATGCTCATAATCATAACTTATAAATGGTGTCCTGTTAGTACCATAAGTGGTTTCAGACTTTACATTGTAACCGGCACTTGAACGTTTCACAGTTTGGTGTGTCACATTCTATTCAATCTTAATGTTCAGGTTTAAGATACGATTGCTTTCTATAACAACAATTAAACTAATTTGGTTTATCTTTTTCAATTAGTCCTCTCCGATTAACGTCTGAAAATCTGATTGATTTAGAACAGAAACACCAAGTTTTAAGGCTTTATCATACTTACTGCCGGGCGAATCGCCGGCCAGTACATAATCGGTATTTTTACTAACCGATGATGTGGTTGATCCACCATGCAATTCTATGAGTGATTTTGCCTCATCCCGTGTATAATCCGGCAATGTTCCGGTTAAGACAATTTTTTTCCCACTTAAAACCTGAGATAACAACGTACTCTGTTCGCGTTCAAATGAAAGTCCTGCATCTTTTAATCTTCGTATGAGGGCCTTATTATCTTTATTTTTAAAGAATGAGTGTACAGATTCTGCAATTTTTGGGCCTATGGAGTCGATCTGAATCATCGATTCTACTTCAGCATCGGCCATCTGATCGATCGATTGAAAATGGTCTGCCAAATCTTTTGCAACCGTTTTACCAACGAACCGGATACCCAATGCGTATATAATGCGGTGAAGAGGTTGGTCTTTACTCTTCTCAATCGAATCGATAAGATTTTGAGCGCTTTTATCTCCCATCCGTTCTAATGGGAGTACCTGTTCAATTTTCAGATTGTATAGATCTGCATAATTACGAATTAATTTTTCTTGTAGAAGTAGCTCAACGATAGCATCTCCCAGACCGTCAATATCCATCGCATCTCTGGAGGCAAAGTGTGCTATCCGTTCTTTTACCTGGGGCGGACAATCGGCGTTAACACATCGCCAGTCAATTTCATCCTGAAATTTTATCAGTTCTTCATGACAAGCCGGACAATTTTTGGGCATTGTAAACGGTTCAGCTCTCCCGGTGCGGTCCGGATTTACTACACTGATTACCTGTGGAATGATTTCACCCGCTTTTTCAACGACAACAGTGTCGCCCACGCGTATATCTTTTCTATTGATTTCATCTTCATTATGCAGAGAAGCCCGTTTGACGGTTGTACCGGCGAGCAGAACCGGTTTTAATTCGGCAACCGGCGTAATTTTACCCATCCTGCCAACTTGAAGTGTGATCGATTTTAGGATGGTTGTTGCTTGTTCTGCCTGAAATTTATAAGCAATGGCCCAACGAGGGAATTTTGCTGTATAACCAAGTTCTTCGTAATAATGTACTTCATTTACCTTTATGACGACACCATCTGTCTCATACGGTAAAGTATGACGAACCTGATCCCATTTATTTACAATATCAATTACTTGATCGATAGATTCACACAACTCAACATAGTCGCATACAGGTAAACCAAGTTCACGTAGTCGTTGAAGTTTTTTTTCATGAGTGAGATCCGGATCAACCGTGTCCGGAATCAGATCAAAGGCAAAAAATTTAATGGGCCTTCTTGCCACTTCTCTTGGATCCATCATTTTCAGAGATCCGGCCGTGGAGTTTCTGGGATTAGCAAATGTTGACAGTCCTTGTTGTTCTCTGTATTCGTTTAATCTGACAAAAGCTTCTTTCTCCATATAAGCCTCTCCACGTACGTCAAGAGATTCTTTACTGTTGATGGCAAGAGGTAACTCCCGTATCGTTTTGACGTTTGATGTGATATCGTCGCCTGTCTGACCGTCCCCACGGGTCGCGCCCAACACCAGCTCACCGTTTTCATATCTGACCCGGATAGAAGCCCCGTCAAATTTCAGTTCTACAAGATAGGACATATCGGAATGGCCTAATATATCTCGTACCCGCCGGTCAAACTCTCTCAGTTCATCTTCATTATATGTATTATCAAGACTTAGCATCGGAGTATGATGTTCCACATCCGGAAAATCTGATGAGGGTTCACCACCAACCCGTTGCGTAGGAGAATGTTCATTGTTGAGCCCAAACGTACTCTCGAGTTCTTCCAGTTCCTTCAGTGCATCATCAAACTCTCGGTCACTGATAAATGGCTCGTTTTCCATGTAGTAAGCTCTATTCGCACGTTCCAACAAGTCGCGAAGCTCCTCTACTTTCTTTTCAGCAGAAGCTCTGTTCATATCACTCATCTGTAGTTTTTAGAATGTCGGCCTGAGGATCAAACTGTCGGGTTCCGGAACATCTGCCGGGGTTTGGATAGGCACAGATGTTTGGTATTTGGGATCCGCAGTGAACTGATCACGTGTGAATTCCAGAAAATTTTCAGCCTGATTGTAATTTTCTTGCATCACATCTTCAAGTAAATGGCCATTTTTAAAAAGCAGAAGGTTGGAATATTGTCCGCGTATCCGAATGGTATCCTGGTAATCAAAATCCATGGCCGTTCCAAACTCTATCCAATAAGGGTCCATACGTGGTTTTATGTCAGTCCATACACGAACGGGTTCCAGCCGGTCGTATGCTGCATAAATGGTCAGGTATAAAATTTCATCCAGTTCATTGGCAACAGGCTCTTCCACTTGAGGTGCCGGTACTTCATTTAAATTCAGTAAACTGCCCTCTTGTTCAGATTCTGACATATTTTGAGTAATTGCATCATTTACTGATGTTTGATCCGATGCCGCAAAAAAGTCATTTTCCAGTAAAAAGTACACGGCAATCGCAACAATGATCAATATCACAAAAAAACTAATCAGCCAGACCGGGGTCTTTTTTTTGTCCTCAATGAACTTGTGGCCCATATTTGCCCAATTCACATCGTTCACGGGCGGTGATGATTTGGCCGGATTCTTTTTAGTGGATAGGGACTTGGATGTGGGTTTTGATGTAGATGTAGATGAAGATTTAGATGTCGCAGGGGCATTTTCAGCAGCATCCGTTTTAATCATCTCGTCAACCTTGTCTATTGCGGGATCCGGATCTTTTTTGGTGATTTCCTGATCGGTTTCAACTACCGTTTTCGTTTTGGATTTTTCTGTATCAGACAGATCACTATCCGATTCATCAATCTCATCGAACGTGAATGAATTGAATGTAGTGTCGGTTCGGTTCGATTCGTAATGATTCCAAAGAAGATGATTGTAATTGCCTGTTTCCTGCTGATCAAGCCCGTTGATTAATACTTCATCATCAATTCTTAAAGCCCTTCCGTAACTTCTGATAAAACTCCTGATATACGTTTTCCCTTGGCCCGGATCATCAAAAATCGATCCATTTTCGATACTTTGAAGGGTTGTAAGTGGAATTTTAATCATTGCCTGAATCTCCTGCAGCGAGAGACCCTGTACATTCCTGATTTTTGCTAGATCTTTACCTATGGATGGCATGAGCTAAGTTCTTTTATCAATTATAGAAGATTCAATAATTGTTTGGTGAATATTTAGACGTAAATCTGTCTTATCAAGATAAAGAATACACGATTTGAAGAGTATTCCAAAATATAGTTACTAATTGATGATAAAAATGTAAGAAAATTCAAATTTTTGGTTCATATAAGTATGAACCTGATGAAACGAATTGGAAACTCATTAAGTGAACTGGTATTTCCTGTCACATGTGCATGCTGTGGAGTAAAAACGGAAGATGAGGGGCAGTATATCTGCAACTGGTGCCGGCGTAGCCGTTTTGAAGCTGTACACGGGGGTGATCAGGAATTTTTACCAGAGTCAGTATCCGGCCTTTTTAGTATGTGGTATTTTGATAAAGGCGGGTATCTACAGCAGTTGTTACATAACCTGAAGTACAACCATCTGAGGGGTGTGGGTGAGGAGCTGGGACGAATCGTTGCAGGCTCGTTTCTGAGAAATTCGAATGTGTATGAGATGGATAGATATCACCCATTGATTGTACCGGTCCCGCTTCATAAATCGAGAAAAAGGAAAAGAGGGTATAACCAGGCCAGAGTGCTTGCTGAAGGATTTACCGATCTGACCAACTGGGATTTAATTGATGAAAAAAGCATCATCAGAATAAAAAATACAAGAACTCAAACAGGACTCACGGGACTACAAAGATCATCCAATATTCGAAAAGCGTTCTCTATAGTGAATCAAAATTTATTAGAAAATCGATTAATTGTTATCATTGATGATGTTTTTACGACAGGAGCAACCACATTTGAACTGGCTGATTCAATTTGTAAGGTATCCTCAAAAAAAGTGATGATCATTACTGTTGCCAAAGCATAGTAGTATAGCTATCCATGGAGTTGACTGTTCATCATTATCATAATCATTTGAATCTGTAATGGGTTCGAATAAGCTGTTATTTTACACGAATAGAGCCTATATTTATAAGTTATGAAAAGCGATCGATCTCATTCAATAAATATTCTGGAAACCCCATTTTCAACGGTCACTTCGAGTGGGCATTGGTTCCATGCCACTCGTAAAACAGTCAATGAATATGTGCCGGGATTGTTGAAAAGTTACTCATTTGAAGATCTGATTACACGTGCAGTTACATGGATAGACAGTGCAGATTCGATTGCAATGCTTCTCTATCTCGTTTTGGCATATCTGATAGACCCACTGCTCGCCGCAGGTTTTGCACTCCTTTTTCACTATTTTTGGTATCAGAAAAAAAGTGCATTCGTAAATATTGTATTTACTCCTTTGCTAAAGCTGCTGAATAATGATTTTTTTCAACTTTTGATTGCAGCCTTCGCTCTTAGTTTTATGGGAATACGTGGAATGTATACCGCTCTGATAATTGGAATAATCTACTTCTTTCTTTTTAAAATCGGCCTTTTGAGAAGATTGTGGGACCGTCTGGATACCGGTAAGGGAGAAAAACACCTTCCTTTGAATGACAGAGTATTAAAAATGGTTCTAATCAGGTATTCATTGTATGAAAATGTTCCTCCAAAAGAGATCGAAAAAATGGACAGACAAGTTCAGAAAGCTATTTTGGAGCGAAACAAAAAAAAGTAATGAACAATGGGTAAACTGAATGATCGCCTGAATAGATCTAAACTCTTTGAATATATTATATAGTATGCGAGAGATGTTTACAGTGGGAAGTTTTTGGCAGAAATATAAAGTCGGATTTTGAGGAATTATGAGTGAAAAAGTGAAAAATATGTTTGCTGATATTGCGGATGACTATGATCGAATTAACAGCATTCTCTCTTTTGGTGTACACAATGCCTGGAGAAAAAAAACCGTTCTTGAGAGTGGAGCCAAACCGGGCGATCGAGTTCTGGATTGTGCGACAGGTACAGGTGATCTGGCCCTGGAGTTTAAAAAAACGGTTGGCCATGAAGGTACCGTGCTGGGTACGGATTTTTGCAAAGAAATGATTGAACATGCACCCGGAAAAGCAGAAAAGAGACAGTTGGTAGTGGACTTTGAAGTGGCTGATGCCATGAATCTACCTTATGATGACAATAGCTTCGATATCGCAAGTATCGCTTTTGGAATACGAAATGTGGATGATCCACTGGTCTGTCTTCAGGAGATGGGGCGTGTGGTCAGGCCCGGAGGGAGGGTTGTTGTACTTGAATTTGGTCAGCCTAATGGAGTATTAAAAATACCCTATCAGATCTACAGCAAACATGTGATGCCTGCAATAGGTGGCTGGATTAGCGGGAACAGGGAGGCCTATACATACCTTCCGGAAACAAGTGCGAAATTCCCGGCCGGGGATAAATTTATTGAGATGATGGAGCAATCCGGTGCTTTCGGTGAATGCAGGGCTGAGAAGTTAACCGGCGGTATTGCATACCTTTATATAGGTACGGTAAAAGAGAATTAGTATATTTAACCCTTTCCTGATCCTGAATTTCAAGATCAGGCTTATTGAAACAATTTCAGTATAAATGGATTTCATCAGATAAGAGCCGGTTACCCGGTCTAAATGCCGAACAGATTTGTCAAAACAGTTACTATGAAAATAGAAAAGATCAAAAACTATTTACCGCATCGATATCCATTTTTGCTTGTAGACAGAGTGCTTGAGCTTGAAGAGGAGAGAATTGTGACCCTTAAAAATGTCACAGTTAACGAAGAGTATTTTAATGGCCATTTCCCCGGTGCACCCATGATGCCGGGTGTACTTCAGGTTGAAGCGTTGGCCCAAAGTGGCTGTATCATGTTGATGGAGAATAAAGTAGATGATCCAAAAAAGAATCTAATTGTGTTTACGGGTATTAAAAATGCCAAATTCAGACAGCAGGTAGTACCTGGAGATCAATTGATCATGGAAGTTAAGCTGACCAATATGCGCCGCAATTTTGCTACCATGGTTGGAAAAGCCAGTGTGGATGGTAAAGTGGTATGTGAACTGGAAGCGTCAGCGGCAATCGTATCAAAGGAATCGAAATGAGTACACAGGGAAGAAGAACAAGATCGGATAAGGTAACCACTCAAACAGTCGTGAATATGAAGCAGAGTGGTGAGAAAATTTCCATGTTAACAGCATATGATTACACCATGGCAGGAATTGTGGATGAAGCCGGAATCGATGTGATCCTGGTGGGCGATTCCGCAAGTAATGTGATGGCCGGCTTTGACACAACCGTACCAATGACCCTGGAGCATATGATCTATCATACATCTTGTGTTGTGAGAGGTGTTGAACGGGCTTTGGTTATTGCGGATCTTCCATTTATGAGCTATCAGGTAACCATCAAAGAAGCATTGATCAGTGCCGGACGAATGATGAAGGAAGCAGGAGCTCATGCCGTGAAATTGGAGGGTGGCAGGTATGTGGCAGATTCGGTGAAACGGATCGTTGACGCCGGTATCCCCGTTATGGGGCACCTTGGACTGACCCCGCAGAGTA
Source organism: Balneolaceae bacterium (assembly GCA_040879905.1). Lineage (GTDB taxonomy): Bacteria > Bacteroidota > Rhodothermia > Balneolales > Balneolaceae > Rhodohalobacter. The sequence continues at coordinate 9,774 of JBBDJK010000082.1, forward strand.
TTTATAAATTCGGCACCTATAAAGTGCGTGCAAAAGAAGAAAAAGAAGCTGATGAGCTGCTTGAAGATGCCAGGCTTTTGGAAGAGGCCGGTGTATTTTCGATTGTGTTGGAAAAAATTCCGACAGGCCTGGCAAAAAAAGTGACCGAACAACTGTCAGTTCCAACAATTGGAATAGGTGCCGGCCCCCATTGTGACGGACAAGTATTGGTATTGCACGATATGTTAGGATTAAATAAAGATTTTTCACCCAGATTTTTGCGCAGATACGCCGATCTGCATAGTGAGATGACCCGTGCCGTTGCCAATTATATGAAAGATGTGAAAAGCGGTGATTTTCCGAATGAAAATGAACAGTATAAATAAATAAATAAAAAGTCCTGAATCATCACTTACGTGTGTTTCCTGCAAATCTTTCCCGTAAACTATTCTACCGAATTCATAAACAGAAATTGCAATCAACAATCTGTGATATGTGTGAGTATGCATGCATATATATCGCAATTTCATAATCAGGTTATTTATGTCAAATTTCCAAAAACCGTTGATATTAGTTTGTAATGACGACGGTATTTTTTCGCCCGGCATCAAAGCCCTTGCAGAAGTGGCGGATGAGTTTGGCGATGTTGAAATCATCGCACCCGACCGGCAACAGAGTGCGGTTGGACATTCCATCACCATTCAGACTCCCCTTCGTACCCGCGCTTTTCGGATTGACGACCGGTTTAATGGTCAGGCCGTATCAGGTACACCTGCCGATTCCATAAAACTGGCTCATAACCAACTTTTAAAACGAAAACCCGATTTGGTAGTGAGTGGCATCAACCATGGAAGTAATGCAGGAATCAATATCCTCTACTCCGGAACAGTTAGCGCCGCAACTGAGGGAACGATATTGGGCTATCCATCTATTGCCATCTCATGTACTGATTTTGATGAGAAAGCAGATCTTACCGGATGTCAGAATGCAGCCCGAAAGGTGATTGGATATGTCTTAAATCACGGTCTGCCCAAAGGTGTCACATTAAACCTGAACGCTCCGGCCGGAGAGTTAAAAGGCATTAAATGGGTGAGACAGGCTAACAGCAGATATGTGGAGGAGTTTGAGGGGAGAGTGGATCCACACAATAGAGATTACTATTGGATGACGGGTAAATTTCAAATGCTCGATAATGATGAGGATAATGATATTTCAGCCATTAATAGGGGCTTTGCATCGCTGACTCCTATACAGTATGATCTTACTTCATACTCTTTGTTGAGTGAGCTGAAAGAGATTGAACTTTGATCAAATTGCACTTATGATAACGATGTGAAGTCAGAGTGAATTCTCTTGTAGATTCTGAATAAGGTCATTCCAAAAAGCTTCAACTTTTTGCTTTCTCTCTTTACTGACATTAATTTCAATCTGTTCAAGATGGCTGATATCGAGTGTTTTTAAATGGGTTCCCCATTTCGCACTTTCAACCGTTACAAATGAGTCGTTGATACCTTCGTTTTGGTAAATCAATTGGTTTTGTACTTTATAAATTGCGTTCAACGGTTCATCCGTTCCCTTTCCAACTCCGGCACTGTATGAAAAATAGGGTATTCCCTCGATGTCGGGTGTAGTCGGATTAAACTCTTCAATTACATATTTCCTTGTAAGTTGATTGACGGCAGCAACCGCATCACTTTTTTGCGACGGATAGAGACTTTTACCTAACCAATCGGCTAACTCTCCAAGTTTATCCTTAATGGAATCCGGCGCATTTAAAACAATCTCTGCAAGGCTGGTTCCATGATGTGGTGTTGCGATCGTGGTTAATGAAGCTACTTTATCGGCCATTCCGAGGTGTGTGATCGCATAACGCATATCGAGTCCAGCCATACTATGTGCAACCACATTCAATTTATGATATCCATATTTTGAGGATAATATTTGAATCACATCTACCCACTGTTTAGCACGTATATTGATCGTAGAATAAGGCACAATATTCGGGGCAAAGGCCTGAATACCAAACTCCCTTAGCCTCATACATGATTTGTGCATGGGTGAAGGAGTGATAATCATCGATAAACCACCATACCCATGACAAAGCAGTACGGGATTTGATAATTGGATAATGTCCGGCTGAGGGAATTCAGACAGTTCCAGCTTTTTCAGATATTTTTTAGGTTCGACCCACTTCATACAATCAATATGATAAATAAATATAAACTTATCATTCAGTGTTGATAAAAAGTGATCGATGAACATTATCATTTACCAACAAATGAATTCGCAGATTCTTCTCCGGAAACTGAACCTGCCCCGTTGTTTTCACCTCATAGGGCCATAAATTCTGTTGTAAACTGTAATGAAATGATGTCTTTGAAAACTCAGGAGGTACATTAACGGTATAAATATTTCTTGTGAAAAGTGAATCAATTATCACAGTTTGTACCCGTACCTGTCCGGAATGAATTCTGTGATGGTCAAACGTAATAGAGATTAATGAGTCCAGTTGAGATACAGAATGAAGTTTTGCGACAACCGGCGGTTCCATTTTGGTGAGTACAATGATGGATGCAATACATGAAAGCAGCAATAGCAAAACAATAAATCCTTTTTTTCGACCCATTACAGTGACCTGTTAAAAATCCATGTTATATTTATTATAGTGTTGTACAAAAAGAACCTGGCTTGTACATTCATTATTGTCATTGTCAAATTGAGGATCAATTACAGGAGGTTCATTTATTTCACCGGTTTGACCAACGAACTCAATAATATGAAGTTATCTAAATCCGGACACTTCTGTCAAAGAGTTTTTACCATTTAAACACCTGAAAAAGAATAGTGCCGCAAATGACATACAGATTTCATAAGATTGTTCAAAAGCGCGATGTGGATCAATTTCACCGTTTCCCATTCCGAATTTATGAGAAGTATCCGAATTGGGTGCCACCCTTCCGATTTGAAATAGAAAAAATTTTTGATCCGGGTTCGAACGCTTTTTTTGAAAAAGGTGAATGTGAGCGCTATCTGATGTTTGACGGTGATGAAGTTGTAGCCCGATTTGCGGTTATGAATCACTCAGAAAAAGATCAAGTGTTTGATCCTAAAATGGGTGGCATGGGATTTCTGGAAATGATCAACAGTCAGGATGTTGCCGATGAGGTTATTCATTTTGTTAAAGAGTGGCATCGTAAAAGAGGCTATAAAGCGTTCCGCGGACCCATCAATTTCAGAGAGAATGATAATTTTTGGGGGTTGTTGGTTGAAAATTTTGATGAACCTCCCATCTATGGGATGCACTATCATGCACCCTACTACAAAACGTTAATCGAAAATAGCGGTGCTGAAAAACTGGATGATCACTGGAGTTATAAGCGCAGTTTTGATCAACCGCTACCGGAACGATTAATACGTATTACAGACAGGATTGAAAGCCGTCCGGATGTAACATTAAGGCATATCGACCTGAAAAATATTGAAGAGGATGGTGAAGCGATCCGGACCATTTACAATCGGGCTTGGAGTGAACAGGATATCGCAGATCGAGAAAGAGAGTTTACAGAATTGACCCGGGAGACGATAAACGAAATGATATCCCAGTTAAAACGAATTATGATTCCGGAGAGTGTCTTAATTGCTTTTGTAAATGGTGAACCGGCCTCCTTTGTAGTGTCTATACCGGATCTAAATGAGATCTCTGATGAGACCGGCGGGGAACTTCGTTGGTGGCATATCCCAAAAGTGTTGCGATTCAAAAAAAGAGTACGACATCTTCGGACCATTGTTTTCGGAACGTTGCCTAAGTATCGAAAACTCGGACTTGAAGCTTTAACATTTATAAGAGGAATTCAAATGACCAAACAGGCGGCACCGACCCTTGAATATGTTGAAGGGGCATGGGTGAGTGAAAAGAACTGGTTGATGCAGAGAAGCCTGGAAGCATTGGGTTGTACACATCATAAAACACACCGAACGTATAGATGGACCATCGATTGAACGGATATCAGATTGAACACCTATAAATAAGTGGTTGCTATGTGTTGGGCACAGATGGTTTATAAAACAGAAATAAACCCATACAGACAAAAATGGAATTTCTGATGACCATCTGCCAGCTTATTTCACTTCCTAACAGAGCTCCTATAAAAGAACCGCCATCCAACTCTCCAAAGCATCCACAATCAATCTCTATACCGGTACTCAAACCCCAAATGGCAAAAATCAGAAAACTCAAATAGATCAAAATGGTGAGTGGGATCATCAATTTGTCATATACATGCAAAACCAAAAAGCCTCCCACAATGATCTCAACCCAGGGTAAAAAATCGATGATGAGAGATTTGAAAAAATTCGGGAGCCAGGTTATATATGCAACAGACTCCAAAAGTGTTGTACTGTCCTGAACTTTCAATATACCGGCAAAGATAAGTAATCCTCCCAATGTAAATCGAAACAGTAGTTGTAGCAGATTGATGAATGTTCGTCTGTTCATAGTGTGAATAATACAAAAAATCAGTAAATAGTTTTCTTTTTAGATTCGAATTCGTGTGCTTGATTTAAAATCATTCATAGAACATAGTTATTCATGATTTATTTATCCTTCGCGGGGAAAAATGATCAGTAAAGACTATCGGTACAAATCTTTCACTGAACTACCTCTGTTATTTAATACTCTTTTCACTATCTTTGTGCATATTAAAATTTTACAGAATTGCTGTATAATTAAATGATCGATAAACCCCACGACTATTGCGGTATTTTTGGTATCTATGACCACCCGGAAGCCGCACTTCTCACCTACTATGGATTGCACGCCCTTCAGCATCGGGGGCAGGAATCAGCCGGAATAGTAACGACATATTTTGATAAGAAAAAAGGGCGTCATACGATGCCCATGCACAAAAATTTTGGATTGGTACTTTCTGTATTTGATGATCCGAAAATATTTAAAAAGGAGCTGAAAGGACAAATGGCCATAGGCCATAATCGATATTCAACATCGGGTTCATCCAGAAATCCTACGAATATTCAACCGTTTCGGGTTCACTACCGCAATGGCAATCTTGCAATCGGCCATAATGGAAATTTATCCAATGCCAGAGTATTGAGAGAACGGTTTAGAGATGAGGGTGTTCTCTTTCAAAGTACATCAGATACTGAATTGATCCTGCACCTGATCTCCCATAGTCGTAAAGAGAATCAAATTGATCAGGTACTGGATGCACTGCATCAGATAGAGGGAGCGTACTGTTTGGTGATCCTGACCGATGACAAACTGATCGCTGTCAGAGACCCCAACGGTTTTCGCCCACTCGCACTCGGACTGATGGATGGCGCATATACAGTTGCGAGCGAAACATGTGCTTTCGATATTATCAATGCAGAGTATATCAGAGATATCGAACCGGGTGAAGTGCTCATCATTGACAGAAACAGCAGTGATCAAGTGCAGTTAACTTCTCATTATCTGGAACCTGAAAAGGGGACACAAACCAGTCAGTGTATTTTTGAATATGTCTATTTTTCACGCCCCGACAGTAAAATATTTGGGGAAAATGTTGATAAAATCAGGCGTAATTTGGGTAAACAGCTTGCCAAAGAGCACCCACTGGATCAATTCATTAAATACCCGGATAAAGATAAACGGCCTATTGTGATTTCAGTGCCCGATTCAAGTAATACGGCCGCCATCGGTTATGCGCATGAAAGCAACAAAGCAGGTTTCGACTGTAAATATGATATTGGATTGATTCGAAATCACTATGTAGGAAGGACATTCATCTCACCCGGCCAAAAATCACGTGAGCAAAAAGTGAGAACCAAATTTAATACTGTGAGAGGTGTTATTGAAGGGAGGTCTGTTATCATCGTGGATGACTCCATTGTCAGGGGTACAACCTCCAGCTACTTGGTGGAGATGATTCGTGAAGCAAACCCTCTTGAAGTGCATTTCCTGGTTAGTTCACCACCTATTACCCACCCATGTTTTTACGGAATGGATTTTCCAACTCCGGATGAATTGATCGCAAACAGATGCAACAGTGATGTCGATGAAATTGCCAGGGAAATTGGTGTTGACAGTGTTAGATATTTGTCAGCAGAGGGTCTTGTGAGTGCCGTTAAAGAGGCAAATGAATCGGGGTCCTCTTACTGTACTGCCTGTTTTACGGGCGACTATCCTGTGCCCGTTAATTTTGGTGTGGAAAAAGAAGAAAACGAAATTGTTTAATGGAATTTCAAAACGCTCGATTTATTACTTCCGCACCAAGTTTAGATGATTGTCCCGATGAAAGTCTTCCGGAATTCTGTTTTGCCGGAAGATCCAATGTAGGGAAATCGTCTTTGATTAATAAACTGACAAACAAAAGAAAATTAGCAAAGACCAGTAACACTCCCGGCAAAACCCAGCAGATGAACTATTATGAAATTGATGGCTGTTCCTATCTTGTGGACTTGCCGGGTTTTGGTTTTGCCAAAGTACCCCAAAAAGAGAGGGAACGTTGGGGCCGGGATATTCATGATTACCTTCTCAAACGGAGTACGATAAAACTGATCCTTCATCTGGTGGATTCAAGACATGAACCGACCGGATTGGATGAAGAGTTTTTTTATTGGATGGCATCCAACCAGAAACCATTTGCCGTCATACTGACGAAAGGGGATAAACAATCTAAAAATAAACTTAATTCTGCAAAATCTAAGGTATTGGCTATTTTACGAGAGATGAATATTGAAGTACCGGTGATCGCCACTTCTGTAGAAAATGATACGGGAATAAATGAACTAAAGTCATTAATTCACGAATTTTTAGAGTTTGATATGGATTTTAATCAGTAGCCATTCAGAAATTATAAGAAGTAAAAATAAGAAATAAGAAATTGAAAAATAATAATAAACCCCATCAAATAGATATGTCATTCAGTGTACTTTTATTAGATAGCGTAGATTCAATATGTGCCGAAATTTTCGAAAAAAGAGGTATTAAAGCCGATCAACCGGAAAAGTTATCACTTGAAGAACTAAAAAAAGTGATTGGTAATTACGATGCGATGGTCGTGAGAAGTGCTACAACTGTCGATGCAGACCTGCTTAATTACACAGATTCACTTAGAATTATAGGCCGCGCAGGTGTGGGAGTTGATAATATCGATTTGAAAGCTGCAACGACAAAAGGTGTACTCGTAATGAACACACCTGATGGCAATACGATCTCAACTGCGGAACACACTTGTGGAATGATTTTATCTCTTGCCAGAAATATTCCGGAAGCGGTCAGCCGTGTAAAAAACGGAGGGTGGGACCGTAAAAAGTTTATGGGAACAGAGGTGCATGGTAAAAATCTTGGGATTGTAGGTTTGGGAAAAATCGGATCTGAAGTGGCACTCAGAATGAAAGAATTTGGTATGGAAGTTTATGCATTTGATCCGTTTACCACACAGGAGCTGGCCAAAAAGATCGGTGTAAAATTGGTTGAACTTGAAGAGCTGTTAGGGTTATCCGATTTTCTTTCTGTACACACACCACTCACGGATAAAACCCGGAATATGATTTCAATGCAGAACAAGGATCTTCTTAAAAAAGGGATTAAACTTGTGAATTGTGCAAGAGGCGGGATTTTTAAAGAGGATGATTTGGTTCAGTTAATTGAATCGGGAGTAGTAACAGGTGTAGCGTTGGATGTATATAGCACAGAACCGCCTACTGAGGAGTTATATGAAATTCTCAAACATCCATCTATTATCTGTACTCCACATTTGGGAGCATCTACAGAAGAAGCACAGGAGAAAGTAGCTGTTCAGATTGCTCATCAGATATCAGATGCCTTAGAGAATAAAAATTATAAAGGAAGCCTGAATAGTAAATCGATCTCTCTGCTAACCAATGAAGAGGTTCAGCCGTATGTAGAGCTGGCTGAAAAACTTGGTAAAGTGTCCGGACAAATTATGCCCAAGAATGCCAGTAATTTTTCATTCGAGTACACGGGTATCTGTACGAAATACTCTGATGTTTTAACCGACGCCGTCTTGAAAGGGATGTTGTCCAGTTATGTGAGTGAATCAGTCAATCTGATTAATGCCCGTCATTATGCCATTGAAAGGGGATACAGTTTGAGCGAAACCAATAAAAGTGATGATAAAAACTATCATGATCTGATCACCGTACGATTGGGAGATTCATCCCACTACAAACAGATTTCCGCCGCGGTTTTTGGACCGGGGGATTACAGAATCGTGGAAATAGATGGTTTTGGAATCGAGTTAAGGCTGGAGGGAGATATCTTGATGTATCAGAACATCGATAAACCGGGGATGCTTGCTTCGGTTGCCGGAAAACTGGCAAGCCAGGGGATCAATATCGGTGCACTCAGTTTGGGCAGAGAGGGGAAAGGCACCAATGCGATCACGGCAGTCATTGTTGATAAACCACTAAATGAAGAGGAACTCCAGGGAATTCATGATCTGGATGGAGTTCAGAATGTGAAATATATCTCTCTGAGTTAAAAAGGGTACTGAATAAAAGAGTCGTAATCTTAAACCATTGCTAATGAGATGAATATCTACGTGCAATTGTGTGCCAGATGAGTCCAATTCCAAGCAGTGCCAAACCTGATATCCAAATCGCAGGATCGATCCAGAATGCTAAAAAAAGACAGCCCAAAAGTCCGGAAACCGGTATCCATCTCGGATAGAGCCTAAGCTCTTCTGGCATGGTAAGTGCGCAAAGATTAGTGATTGAGTAATAGATCAATACGGTAAAAGCACTAAATGACCATGTAAATACGATGTCTCCGCTTATCACGAGTATGGAAACGATCAAAGATGTAACAAGTACCGCTGCAACCGGGCTGCCTGTTTGGGGATTTATTTTGGATAGAACATAAGGCACATCTTTACGACGCGCCATTCCCAGCAATACCCTGGACAAGCCTAATAACAGATTAATGAGTACACCCAGCATCGCTGTAATCGCTGCAATTGTAATAATAGGACCTATCATTGGAGTTGATAATTGCTGAGCTACAACCATTAAAGGAGCCGCTTCACCGGAAGTGGTTGCACCAAAAGATTCTGCACTCATCACAGCAAGTGCCGTCAATGCGACTGACAAATACAATATGACAATCACAACCATGGTAAGAATGATCGCTCTTGGAATGGTTTTTCTGGGTTCAACCACTTCTTCACCGAGAGTGGCAATTCTGCCATATCCGGTATATGCTACAAACATCAGTGCCGCTCCATAGAGTATGGATGAGCCGTTGGTCTCCTCGAGTGCAAGTTTGATCGGTTCTAATGGCAGGCCATTCAGAAATAATGAGGTGAAAATCAGTCCGGTCAGACCGATCAGTGTAATGGATACAATGCCTATATTGACACGGTTACTGCGGCTGATTCCGCCGGATACTAAAAGTGTAATCATCAAGAGTAATCCAAGGGATGATAAGATGAAGAGTATTCTGCCTCCCTGGATGTCAAAAGCATAAAATAGATACCCGATACATCCCAAAACTGCAGTCGCTGCAGATGCCGACTTAGCTATCATAAACATCCAGCCGGCAGCAAATCCAAAATAGGAACCTAAAAAACGATAACCATATTCATACGTACCCCCACTTACGGGATGTGCAGCCGCCAATTGAGCGCTGCTTAATCCATTAAAAATGGCCAAAACGGCAGCAATCAGGATAGCGATGACGACCCCGTTGCCGGCTACTTGTGTTGCAATCGCAATACTCACAAAGATACCGGTTCCGATAATGGAACCGAGCCCCATCATGATCGCACCCGGTGTTTTAATGGATCTTGTCAGTTTAGCAGACATATAAACAAAAAAGGCTGATTTAATAAATGAATGACTAACCAATTGAAAAGCAATCGATAAGAATTACACCTTTGGTTAGATTTTATTGTAAAATAGATGTTTATTATAATCAAAGAAAAAATTCAACATTTACAACTAAGTTCTCACTTATTTTATTTATGGAATCAGATTTAAAATGGTATGTGAAATATACATATATAATGGCAGCACTAATATTAACCGTGTATGCCATGATCATGGCGAAATCGGTTATTTTGCCACTACTGTTTGCACTCTTCTTTTCTATTTTGCTATCACCATTTTGTGGTTGGCTTGAAAAGCATAAAATCCCAAGATTTTTATCTTCATTTGCTGCAATATTAGTCGGATTGATCGTTCTTTTTGGAATTGGTTTTCTCTTTTATAATCAAATGTCAGCTTTTGCGGCAGATGCCGATATGTTTGCTGCGCGTCTTGAAGAGCTGCTCGAATCGGCAGAAGGATTTCTGAGTACGTGGTTTTCAGTCGAAGGTGATATAAATCTGGAAAGAGTAGTAACTGAATTATTTGATTGGGTTCAGGAGAATACATCCTCTTTAACCAAAGGAATTACAGGAGCGGCTTCAACCATCACATCCTTTTTACTGGTGCCGGTCTACATGTATTTGATGCTTCTTTTTCGTGATGTTTTAAAAAATTTCGTTTTGCGTGCATTCGGGAAAGGGAATCAAGAGAATACATTAAAAGTTCAAAAAATCATCATGAAGGTGAAAACACTGGTTCAGAAGTATATCACCGGAATGCTGATGGTGATCTCCATACTGGCTGTATTAAACTCTGTGATGCTCATGATTATCGGAGTGGATCATGCTATCTTTTTTGGGGTTTTTGCCGCCATGTTAAATGTTATTCCGTTTATTGGACCGATAATGGGCTCTATTCTTCCGATCACATATTCACTTATCACGATGGACTCCCTGATTTATCCTCTCATCATTCTGATTGGGTTTTACATTATTCAACTGTTTGAAGGCAATCTGTTTACACCAACCATTGTTGGGAATCAGGTGAGTATGAATGCATTTGCCACTTTGTTACTCATCTTTATTGGAGCTCAAATATGGGGCCTTGCCGGTATGATCCTTTTTATTCCGCTTGGAGCGATTATAAAAGTGATTTGTGATGAGGTAGACTCACTAAATCATTTTGGTTATGTGTTGGGAAGACCGGAGGATGATAAGAGTGGTGAAAAGAGTATTTTTGCTAAAAAGGTTCGAGAATTGAGTAAGAGAACCAGAAAGAAAAAAGAATAATAAGTAAAAAAGTCATTTTAAGAAAAAAGTACTTCTGCACCGCGCCCCTGAGAAATAAGAGATCGGTAACTTTTCAGTTCATTTCGAACATTCTCATCAGTTAAATCGAGTGTTTTTTTCTTTTCAGCAGCCATATAAGCCGCCTGTACCAACC
>JBBDJK010000082.1:21123-22241 GCA_040879905.1 Balneolaceae bacterium
GTTAAATCGAGTGTTTTTTTCTTTTCAGCAGCCATATAAGCCGCCTGTACCAACCAGGTTACTTCAGCTCCATATTCAAAATTAAGCAACCCATCTTTCCCATCTAAAAAGGAGTTAACCGCATCCCGAATTTCAGTTGTATAACCATAAAGATCAGCCTCATTCGGGTGAACAGCCAGTAGCCCCCTGGATGCTGTTGATTTCTCCAGTGCCGTTTCAGCATTTGCGACACTTTCTGCTGCTTCATCACCGATAAATATTTCAAGAGGTGAAATCAGTGTATTTAATTCCATGGCAAAACCGGGGCCGAGTGCATCCATCCAAATTCTTAAACCCTGTTTATCATACATCCAGGAGTCTGTGAACTGAGCTTTTACCAACTGTCCGGTATCCGGATTTTTGAATGTACAGATGCCGGTTGTGAAATCTTCGGCCGGTGTTTTACTGTAATCCACACCATATTTATCCTTCAACTGTTTCATATACTTAGGCTGACCCCATTTCAGAAGTGAGGTATCACACTGCATTGCCACCGGTTCCAAAAAAGTAGGTGATAACCCCGGAGGTGTCAAAATATGTCTGCCAATGGCGATACTATGGCATCCCATGTCTGAAAGCACACCTCCTCCTTGCTGTGTCGGATCCCAGAACCAGCCGTTGTGAGGGCCGGCATGTTCTTCGGTACTTCGAGCCAATGTAAACCCTCCCATTGTCTCCTGTTGAGGCTTTAATTGCAGAAGAGCATTATTGATGGAATTCATGTGCAACTGGTTCTCAAAGTAGGATGTCAAAAGCTTAGCATCTTTTGCGAGTTCCACCATTCTTTCAGCCTCAGCGATCGTTCGGCCAAGAGGTTTTTCACAGATGACTCCTTTTAAAGGAGCTCCTGCTTTTACCGCATCAACAATCTTCTCCATAATCTCGACACGGGTGTAATTAGGAGAAAATAGGGCCACGGCATCACAATGATTACACATCTCTTTGATGCTTTTGTATAGTTTCGGTTCACCCAATCCATTCCTCTTTGCATAATCTGCCAATTCGGGAGCTCCCGTATGGTCATAGATAGCCGATATTTCACAATTTCGAACCTGCTTCATGGCCAGTGCCTGAAACCC
>JBBDJK010000082.1:22341-28279 GCA_040879905.1 Balneolaceae bacterium
ATCAGCTCAAAATTTAAATTTTAACTTAAAAATGTATTCTTATGGCACAAGGAGAAAAGAATTACAATGAACTGGCATTATTACTGCTTCGGATAGGAGTGGGTGTGATTTTTATTGTATCCGGTTGGGGTAAATTGACGGGGATTGAAGGCGTACAGGGATTTTTCGGAAATATCGGAATTCCGTTACCTGCAATAATGGCATGGGTTGTTGCCATTGTTGAGTTTGTGGGTGGTATTATGGTTTTACTGGGAGCTTATGCCAGGATACCATACTTGCTTTTGGCAATTATCATGGTTGTTGCAGTGTTAACCACAAAATTGGACGGAGGATTTAGTGGTGCACGACTTGAACTGATGCTGTTTTTAACAAGTATAGCACTCTATCTAATCGGAAGTGGGGAATACTCAATTGATAAAAAAGTACTGAACCAATAACCTGGGCCGAAACCCGGTTTGATTAGGTGCAGACGAATACTAAAATAAAGACCGCGATTGATAAAATCTGCGGTCTATTTGTCGTTTATGCCTTTAGCATGACCGATTCTATTATTCTTTCATGATGGTCAGGACATCATCGTCAGTTGTGAAGGGTTTAAGATTTGTTTAGAGCTTTCGGTATTAGAACAACTAACTCGGATTTCTATTCAGGATTCAAAGTGTTTTTTCTCTTCTTTATAATCCTGGTCAGAGAGCAAACCTTGTTGCCACAGGCCGGTAAGATAATCCAGTTTATCAAGCGATCCGGGGTGAGTATCGATCATTTCATTTTTTTGATTGGATCTTTTTTCTAATCTGAGCCGAGCAGATTCGGCTGCCATTGAAATGATTTCCGATATTTTCTCCGGATTCTCTATGCCAATCATTTCGATTGAAACCGCTTCAGACTGCAGATGAATAGTTCCGGTATTAAATCTCTTATCTATCCATCTTTGAGAAACCTGAATATCTGATAACTGAAAGAGATCTATTGATTTTGTATATCCATTAGCTATAGCAATTATGGTATCATCTGTAATGATATAACTGATAGATGACTGTTTTTGGAGCTGTCTGTAGATGATGTAAATTCCCAAACCAAACATCGGGATCAAGAGTACACCGGTCAGAATCCACCAAAAAAAATGAGAGGATTTAGGCTTTAATTGAATCTTTTTATCTGACATGAGTTCATTTTTTATATTTCAAGAGTGAATATAACAATATGTATTAAACTCTCATTCAATCCTCTAAAAATGAACTTTTTAACAGAAAATATTTCATAAGTTGACTTACGCAACACCATAATTCCAATCGGCTGTTTATAAAAACCGGTTTCACAAAGAGTTCATAAAAAAATGGTTTTTTTACGTATCTTTTGTTCTATCAAAAAAAAGTGCAAAATAGGTAAAGAATAAATTGAAACCCTGGAAATACATCGTTGCCGTTTATATGACAGTGGTTATATCGGCCGGCTTTTTGATACGAATACCGCAGATCCCTATTCTGGAAGAGTCTGCCAGGAATCTGTTTCTGCATGTGCCCATGTGGTTTACAATGATGGTTGCATTTATGATGGCATTCTATTTCAGTATTCGCTATCTGAATGATGAGAACCCTGTCTGGGATTTGAAAGCTGAAACAGCAACGGCTGTCGGATTGGTATTTGGGATTTGCGGATTGTTGACAGGTTCGCTCTGGGCAAAATTTACATGGGGCACATGGTGGACTTTCTCTGAACCCAGAATGAACCTTTCAGCTCTTGCAATGTTGATTTTTGTTGCTTATTTCATTTTGCGATCTGCTTTTAATGATCCGGTGAAGCGTGCAAAAATTTCTTCTGTATACAATATATTTGGCGTGTCTACCATCCCTTTTCTACTCTATATCATTCCAAGACAATTGCCAAGTTTGCACCCGGGTGCTGATGGAAATCCGGCCTTTAGTGAAATCACAGCTCCTGAATTGCGATTGATTTTTTATCCTGCAGTAATCGGTTTTATTGCACTGTCGATATGGATCATGGATGTTGTGAACCGATATAAAACACTGGAACTGAAAGTGTCTGATCAATCATGAAATCGAATATAATGCAAGAAACAATATCCACAACCGTTGACACTCTCGTAACGAATAGTTATTCCGACCGGTGGGATGGAATAGAGGGGATCGAAGAGTCATCACTATTTATTCAGTTTATGGCATCAAATGATCTGATTTTTGTTGTGTTGGGAGTGAGCCTGATCATCTGGTTTGTACTCCTTTTCTATTTGATAAAAATAGATCGTAATCTATCAAAACTTGAAGAATCTATAAATAAAGACGCCTCCGATGAAACCTAAAATAATCATAGGTGTTATAGCCATTATTGCATTTACATCGTTACTGATGTACAATTTTGGCAACAGCATCAGTACCTACGTAAATTTTGAAGAAGCAGAGAACAGATCAATTTCTCATGTGATAGGTACATGGGATAACAGTGAATCTCACGGCTTTTCCAGAGAAACGATGCAGTTTACTTTCCACATGAAAGATCAGGATGGAAATATTCGAAGAGTCGTTTATCCAAGGCCAAAACCCAATAATTTTGAGCAAGCTACTCAACTTGTTGTCATTGGAGAGATGAAGAATGGTGTTTTTCATGCCAATGAAATGCTGATGAAATGTCCATCCAAATACAATGAAAACCCTGAGTTTGAACTTGCAGATACTTAGAATAGACGGGCAGTTATGATCGCAACATTGGGTTATCTTTTTCTGAGTGGAGCATTCGTCGTTTCAATCGCTTCGATGGTTCTGTATGCATTGGCTGCATATAAAAAGGATGTTCAATTGGAAAAGGTTGCTAATTGGTTATGGGTTACAAAAGGCCTGTTTCTGACCATCTCCTCTGCTATGTTGATCTATCTGATCATGACGCATCAGTTTCAATACTACTACGTTTGGAACTATACCAGTCTTGACCTGGAGGCTAAATACTTATTTTCTGCATTTTACGGAGGGCAGGAGGGGAGTTTTATGCTCTGGATTCTCTGTTCTTTTGTAGTAGGCTTAGGGTTAATCAAGTGGACCCGCAAACCCTACAAAGCGCCGGTCATGTTTGTAATGGCTTTGACGCAATTTTTCTTGCTCTCGATGATTGTTGGATGGGATCTCAATTTTACACAACTGGGTGCCTCTCCCTTCCGCACAATCGCAGATGAGATGCCTAATGCCCCTTTTATTGTAGCTAATCCTGACTTTGTCCCTGCTGACGGTACAGGCTTAAATGACCTGCTGAAATCCCCCTGGATGATGATCCATCCCCCCATCATTTTTCTCGGTTTTTCAATGATGACCGTACCTTTTGCGTTTGCTATTGCTTCATTATGGACAAAGACCTATCACGAATGGATACGTCCGGCACTGCCATGGACACTTGCGGCAAACCTTTCACTACTTACGGCCATTTTTCTGGGTGGTTATTGGGCTTATGAAACACTCTCTTTTGGAGGGTATTGGGCTTGGGACCCGGTAGAAAATGCTTCTCTCGTACCATGGTTGTTGGGAACTGCAGGCATCCACGCAATGATCATTCAGCGTAAAAGCAGCAGAGCCCATAAAGCGTCACTCTTTTTTGCCATACTTGCCTATGTGAGTATTATTTATCAGACATTTCTCACAAGGTCGGGAGTACTTGCTGACCAGTCCGTACACAGTTTTGTCGATTTGGGATTATACGGCCAACTGTTGAGTTTTATTCTGGTTGTAACCATTATGGGGATCGGTTTCTACCTCTACAGATACAGGGAACTGCCCAGTCCGGGTGAGGAATCCAAATTTTTGAGCAGGGAGTTCATGACCTTTACCGGTGCGATACTGCTCTTTATCCTTGGGTTTGTTATCATTCTTGGAACAAGTTCACCGATCATAGGAAGGCTGTTTGTGGATAATCCGACCCCGCCTGAAATTCAGTTTTATAACGATTGGAGTATGCCTATTGTGATTGTGATGGCGATAGCCTCTGTGATTGGTCAATATCTTTTCTGGCAGAAACATACCTGGGAAAGTCTTGCAGGAGTTTTGATATATCCGATGCTGATAACATCTGTTGCAACAGTATTATCTATCATCATTGGCGATGTGAGAAGTCTTTATTACATGATATATATCTTTGCGGCCTGGTTTACGGTCATCGGGAATGGATTTGTTTTATTCCATTTGCTTAGGAAAAATCCAAAAGTTATTGGTGGTGCAGTTACCCATATCGGGTTTGGAGCTCTGTTACTTGGCATTATCGCTTCATCCGTTTATACTGAGCCCCTTCTGGATCAACAAACGGCCGGATATAATCAGCGAATAGCAGCCGGTGATGTATTTGATGAAGAGGGATTTCCTGTGACCCAAAGAGTCGAAATGTTTCAGCTTGATATTAATACGCCTTTATTGGTGAATGAAAAATATATGGTAACATATGAAGGGTATGAGCTGACTAATACACCGCGGCCAGGGCAGCAAATTTATAATCTTAGATTTGAACCGATTGATGGAGGCAGGCCATTCTATCTTAGGCCTGAAGTATATCCAATGCTTACATCATCCACTCAGGATAATATTGACTGGTCAGTTGATCCACATGTTCGCACCGGATTATTAAAAGATATCTATCTGTATGTTGCGGGCAGCAGATATGTTGCGAGGAAAAATGAAGAACTTGAAAGAATCAATCGTAACAATGTTGCTGGTTCATTAAGTGAGCCTGATATTGATAATGAGATGCAATCGATTGAAATCAGCATGGGTGATTCCATTACCGCCGGACCGTTCACATTTTCATTTATAAATTTTATCCCGGCCGGTGAAGAGGTATTACCTGAAAATACACAGATTGGGATCCGTGCTTTGGTGCGTGTTGTGCACGAACCAACCGGAAATGCGTATGAGGTTGAGCCACTTTTTGCAGTCTATACTGAAAATGAACAGAGTTTCACCTATGCTCCCCCCCTGGATATTGAACCATGGGAAATGAGTATTCAATTTTCCCGAATTCATCCGGAATCCGATTCCATTGAATTGACGGTTTATGGGTTAGACGAAGAGTTTGAGGAGGATTGGGTGTTGGTTGTGGCAGAGGTCAAACCGTTTGTATCTATCGTATGGCTGGGTACTTTCCTGCTGATGATAGGTTTTTCTCTTTCCATTTTGAGGCATTGGTACCGTGAAAAAAATACAGAAGAGAAGAATTGATTCATCCGGTGAGTGGATCGCTGATGCATAATGTAATCGGTTTGCCAAAAACATTCTTTAAAGATTCAATCAAGAAAGATTCAATCAAGTTGTTCAGATAAATTTTAAACGGTTCCGGTTCAAATCGACTTTTCGATAAAAGCATGACTTACGGTTTGAACCGGTGTTATCTTTTGTGTGACATACTCCACCGGCTTGTAAAGTTACCCTGTAAACGAGTGCATCCTGATCGCAATCGACCCATATTTCATCGATTTCTATCCGGTTTCCGGATGTTAACCCTTTGATCCAAAGTTCATTTCTGCTTGTGCTCCAAAAAGCAGCTTCTTTTGTTTTGATACTGTGTTCAAGAGCCTCTTGATTCGCAGAAGCCACCATTAAGATATCCCCGGATTCAGATTCCTGAACGACTACCGGTAAGAGCCCGCCTCTTTTCTCAAACTGAAGCCGGATTTCAACGGATTCTTCAATATTCAGACTCTCATTTTTCATTTCGGGATCGATGTTTTGTTGATTCATAATAGTTCGTGAGGACAGATTTTTCTTTGAAAGTTCACCGGTTAAACGTTGAACAATATAAAAATACAATTTTGCCGAATGAATAGTACATTAAGAAGTGAGCAATTCCACCTGTTTAAATAATCGAAGCATATCTGTTGCGATGATCCTACAAGTCTGATCATAAGCTTCTTGTTCTTCATCGGTATCATCCGCATATTTAGGATCGATAT
>JBBDJK010000083.1:0-27908 GCA_040879905.1 Balneolaceae bacterium
AAAAGAAATTTCTTATCTAAACCGTTGAGGATAGCCAGACTCCTGACGTCACCGGGTGTATAGAGCCCACTTTCCATAACCGGTACAGGTTCAAAAGTGCCTGAGTCATTACATTTCAACCAAAGGCCGTTACCTGCATCCGCACTGGCACTGTTAGGTTCGGTATTCAATATATTACCGGCAATAATCAAATCCTGACAATCATGGTTACCGGAATCGATGGATACCATTGATAATATCGGTGCTGTCTGCGCTTCAATGGGCAGTTGATGGGTTGTGAATGATCCGTCACCGTTATTTTCAAACCATGCAGAAGCAAAGGTATCTGCTTTGTAGTGAGTGGAATTTTGCAATCTGTTTGAACTGAAAATCTGATCTATGGATACATGTGAAAACGATTCAAATGAGTCAAAAGCGGTTGCAATGGGGATCATTTCCCTTCCAAGATAAGCCAAACCATAGTATGGAAAATCTTTGTTCTCGATTTCCAATGTGAAGAGAATATCAGTGGTACCATTTTCACTAAAATCGTCTGCATAAACACTAAATGCTTGATCCTTATCTGTACGGTAACTGTAATTGAGCCCAAGATTTCCGGCTGCAAAGTCGGTAAGGCCGTCCCCATTAAAATCTCCCGGAACAATGGAGTACCACCAACCGGTGAGTGGTGGCAAATTCATACCGGATGTGATGTTGTTCAGTTTTTGACCATCATTTTCGTAAAAATGGATCCCCATCCACTCACCAACGGTTATTAGATCCGTACGTCCATCCCCTGTAAAATCGATTGCGATTGCATCCGTGATCATGCCAACAGGGTTGGATAATTCAGGCGCGAAGTCATCAGTAATATCCACAAACATTCCGTTTCTGTTCTCAAGAATGTAACTTCTAACCGGCATTGGGTAATTACCGGGTGCGATACGTCCGCCAACAAATAGATCCGGCTGGCCATTTCCGGTAAAATCTCCTGTAATAACGGCAGCTGTTGGTGTTTGAATAGGAGGCACAGCATCCGGATTGCGGACAAATTGTCCGTCACCCTGATTGATATAAAGTCTATCCTGAAATAGTTCTGAGCCGGGTATGGATTGATAACTGCCACTGGCCACATAGAGGTCGTACAGGCCATTTCCATTCGCATCAAAAAAGAGTGCACCCCGGTCTTCATAAGCGCTGTCATGGATGAATGCTTCTACGAATTGTTCGATGAAAGTGCCATCATTCTGTTGCAAAAATAGTTTGCCCGGAATATTTCGTTCACCGCCTATATAAAGATCATCCAGACTATCTCCATTGATATCAGCAACGGCAATGACAGGACCTTGTTTTGAGATTTCATAGGGCAATAGTGGCTGGAGTCCATAATCACTAGAATGAAAATTCTCCAGATGTTGGTAATCGATTACCGTTTCGGCATCCATTTCACTGAAAGTTTGCGTATCAGAGGGTTGAAATCTGGATTCAAAATTTTCAATGTTAATGGCTTCAGATTGGTCTAAATGGATGATCTGATTTGGAGTAATATCTTTTAATACCTGATACCGACCATCCGGCCAAACAATTTCAAGGCTATCAATAACAGTCGTGCTGCCCATTCCAAAATGAGCACGATCATCCATTGTTGACATAAAACCTCTATAAGGAGAGTGGTAGATATACTGCTGTATTCCACCGGCAGAGAGATAAATTTTTGAACCAATTCCACGAATATTTGGATAATCACCTTTTAATTTAACCTGCAGATAGTTGTCTATTTGCGAAGTAATCTCATTATCAGTAGGATTCTCTTGATTTTCAGTATGAATGTCGGCAGGTGTGTGACCCAAGTTTTGATAGACGGAAGCAACAACATTAAAATTATTGATAACCAGATCAAGTCTTCCATCGTTGTTTAAATCGGCGTAGGCGGCACCATTTGAAAAACCGGGATCGTCGAGGCCCCATTCTGCCGCTTTGTTTTCAAATGTCAGGTCTCCATTATTTTTAAAGATAAAATTAGAGACTTTATAGCTGTGCAAATTTTCAAGGATCTCTAATTCACGCAATCTCACTTGTTCACTGTTGGGCAATCTGCGGGCGTTAAACATATCGCTTTGATAATCAAAATCGTTGACTGCTTTTGGATACCCATTTGTTATGAGCAGATCTTTCAGCCCATCATTATCATAATCTGCTAAAAGGACGGACCAACACCAATCTGTTTGAGATACACCGGCCATTCTGGAAATTTGGTTGAATATTACGTCACCATTATTTGTAACTCCCTGATTGAGTTGAAGTACATTCAAGTTAAAATGAGGGAAGTATCCACGCATTTCTAAATCATTGAATCCATTCATTGTATTAGATCCGCTAACCCGTTTCCGTGTTTGGAGATCAGACGGGTTCATGTCGGTTTGCATGATGTCCGGCCACCCGTTATTGGTAAAATCGGCAATATCCATTCCCATGCCGGCAAAACTTGAGTGCCTGATCCAGTCACTGGCACGATCGGTGAATGTGCCATCTCCATTATTCACATAGAGCACATCATTGGGTGTAATATCGTTTGAGACATAGATATCCGGCCATCCGTCATTATTGATATCTGTAACCACTACTCCCAAACCATAACCTAATTTTTTCAAAATCCCCGCTTCTTCAGACACATTGGTAAATGTACCGTCGCCGTTATTTTTGTACAATTGATCAAAACCGTAGGGATTGGGATTTCTAGCCCCCAGGCTCATAATGCCGGAATCTCCCCGGCCAAATTCACCGGGCGAGTTGCCAAGCAGAAATAGATCGAGGTACCCATCATTGTTAAAATCCAGAAATGCAGCATGTGTCGTAAATCCCATATCATCTATTTGATATTCTGAGGCAGCTTCTCGGAATGTGTTGTCTCCATTGTTCAGAAACAATTTATTAGCGCGCTCTTCAGGCTCAGTCCCCTTCGGACCGGAAACAGAGAGGTAAATATCCAGATAACCGTCACTGTTAATATCGACCATGGAAGCACCGGTAACCCATTGTGAAGTGATAATACCGGCAGATTCTGTGATATCTTCAAATTGGAAATTACCTTTATTCAGATAGAGCCTGCCGGGTTCCATATTTCCAGAGAGAAATATGTCAGGGTATCCGCTATTGTTGATGTCCCCAATAGCAACTCCGGCACCATTGTAAATAAAAATATCAGAGTGGACATTAACAGAGTCATTGGTCGTAATTTTGTTCTCGAAATGGATGCCGGTGTAAGCAGGATCCATTTTTTGGAAAAGCGGTAGTGACTGATCTGTTTTGCTGCACGCTGCAAAATAGAATATCAAGAGGGAAAAAAGTGCTACTTGTCGGAGAGTAAACATAAGGTGAGTATAAGAATTGATAATTTTAAAAAATTGTTAAATCGACACTTACTTATTTCTAAGCAACAGATCCACTGCATTGAAAGCAGATTGGATGACAAGTGGAATTCCACCACCCGGATGGGTACTTCCACCAACCAAATAGAGATTTTGTAACGATTTCTCTTTATTACGAGGTCTTAAAAAAGCAGAAATACGACTATTTGATGCTGTACCATAGATACTTCCTCGATTGGAGCGATACTTTTCGAAAAAATCAATTGGAGTGATGATCTCTATAGATTCAATTGAGTTGTCGAGCCCTTCTAATCCCCGCTTTTCAAGTTCTTTTATGATAAAAGTTGTGTAGAATTGTTTTAAGTTTGGCCAGTTTTGGTAAGAATCAATGGAGGGTGCATTGATTAAGACAAACAAATTCGAGCCACCATCCGGAGCGTGATCCGGATTACTGAAGGATGTATTTGCAATGTAAATGGTCGGATCATCAGGTAATTTCTTAGATTCGAAAATATCAGCAAACTCTTTTTTGTAATCAGTAGAGAAAAATATATTGTGGTGTCTCAGTTGATCCCATCGTTTATTACATCCAAGCATGATGACAAAACCTGAACACGAAGGTTCAACTTTTTTCTGTTTAGCTCGTCTTTTTTCAGGGAGTGCATGTTGAGGAAGCAGATTTAATAGCGTGTCGGTAGCGTCTGTATTAGCAAAAAGTAACTCACATGAATGTTTTTCCCCATCAGATAGTACAATTCCGGTGATTCTATCTGCCTGTAATTCAATTCGATCGACTTGTGAATTGTAATAAAATTGAATACCCATTTTAAGAGCCAGTTTTTCCAGGGATTTTGCGATTTGATAGAGTCCGCCATCCACGTAATACCCACCCATGCTGATTTCTACATGGGGTATGACATTTAATGTAGCGGGGGCGAGAAATGGTGAGGATCCGTTGTAAGTCGTAAAACGTTTGAAAAATTTTCTTAAATATGACGATTTAAAGGTGCGATTCACTCTGTCAGATACCGTTGAAAATGCATCAATACGGAAGAAATCCATCACATTTAATTTTCTGAGGTCGCTAATTTCATAAAGTGGATTAAACAGAAACGCTTCGGATGTTCGATTGTATAGTTTTTCGGCCTGATTCAGAAATTTATCATATGCATTTACATCTGATGGAGCAAAATGTTTGATCTGTTCCTTACTCTTTCTCCGGTCAGAATAGTTGTCAAAAATCTGATGGTCAGGATAAAAATATCTGCAAAGCGGCTCAATTTCTTTGGTTTGAAGATAATCATCGAAATCTTCACCACAGGTTTGAAATACCTTTTCCAACAAAAATGGCATCGTTAATAGTGACGGACCAGTATCAAATCGATACCCATCCACGACACGCTCTTGCATTTTACCACCTGGTGTAGAGTTCTTTTCAAAAACACGGACATGATACCCTTTTTGAGCAAGCAGAATTGCTGAAGTAAGCCCACCGATACCGGCACCAATTACTATTACATCTTTCATAGTTTTAAAAACGAATATGCTGTTTTGGAACGAACTATACTCATAATTCTTTTCGTGTCAGTCGGGTAACCGCCTCAATATGATAGGTTTGTGGAAACATATCTACCGGTTGAACCCGATCAACCGTATAAAACTCTTTCAAGATTTGCAGATCTCTAGCCATTGTAGATGGATTACAGCTGACATAAACCAATTTATTAACGCTCAATTGAGCAAGTCGTTGAACAACATCCGGGTGCATCCCAGAACGTGGGGGGTCTGTAATGACACAATCCGGTTTCCCGTGTTTTTCAAGAAATTCATCATTAAAGGTATCTTTCATATCCCCCAATACAAATTCCGTATTTTTTACAGAGTTAGAGATGGCATTCTGTTTGGCATTTTGCACAGCAACGTCTATAAGTTCAATTCCTGTCACTTTTTTTACACGATCAGCCATAAAAAGGGAGAGAGTTCCAACACCACAATAAAGATCATACAAGTGTTCATCTGTATTCAATTCTGCAAAATCACGTGCAACTTGATAGAGTTTTTCAGCTTGAAGTGTATTTGTTTGAAAGAATGCATTGGCATCAATCTGAAATGAGTGATTCCCTATTTGATCACTGATAGTTCCGGGTCCATATAGAACATTCTCATAACGCCCGATAGCCGTTGGGTTTGGCATATCATTTACATTATTAATAATGGTAGTTACGTCCGGAAACTTTTTTAAGATAGATTCTGACATTTTTTGAATCAACGTCTCATCATCTTCAAATGTGACCAAATTGACCATTAGATCATTCGTATGATGTGAATTTCGAATCATCAAATGACGCATAAAACCTGTTTTATGGTAACTGTCAAAAGCAGGAATTTGATTTTCAATACAGTATGATCTAACAAAATCCAATATTTCAAAACTGATTGGGTGCTGAAGATGACACTCATTCAAATCCAGTATCTTATCAAATCGCCCGGGAGCATGAAGCCCGGCAGCAAAACCGGTATCATCTACAAATTGGTCGGATTGGATCTCTTTATCAGTCAGCCATCGTTTGGTGCTGAAACTGTATTCCATCTTATTTCGGTAGTAGAAATCCTTCTCACACGCCAGTATTGTTTGGGTGATATTCGGATCCAGTTGAGCGATTCTTTGTATATGGTCGCGCACATGCTGCTCTTTGTGAATTAGCTGAGAACGGTAGGGAAGGTGTTGCCAGGTACAGCCTCCACAAACATTGGCATGAGAACACTTGGGTTCAATACGATCGGCAGAAGGTTCTATGATGCTCAACAGACGTGCTTCAAGAAACCTTTTTTTCTTTTTAATGACCATGGCTTCTACAATATCTCCGGGAGCTGTGCCTGATATAAAAACGGCCTGTCCATCTAATTTTCCCACACCTTTACCTTTGAACGCAGTAGAATCTATTTTTAACTGAATAGTTTGCCCTTTTTTTATTGACATTCGATTATATAATCACTTCGTATCTTTGTCGTGGGATGAATTATAGAGAATTGAGAATGCTTCTTTGATATCCAGAATTTCGGATAATTTCCGCATGGTTTGTTCTAATTGTCTCATGGCTTGTATTGCAACGGCTTCCAAAAATTTAACCGCTGTTTCCGGATGTCTCTTTTTGAGTGTCTCAAAATCCGGTTTAAAAAAGCCAAGAAGGGTACATTCTGTAATACATTGAGCCGAAGATAATCTTCTGATGTCATAACCAATGGACATTGTACCAAATTCAGATGGAGCAGTCAGATTGAATTGATATTGTTGCTCTTCATTGTCAGAATCATTGGAAACGGCAAGCCTTACAGTACCTTCTTCAATAAAATACATACCGGTTCCCGGGTCGTTCTGATAGTAAATAAACTCGCCTTCTTTGTACTTCCTCCGATGACATAATTGCAATAGCTCATATCTTTCAAGTGGATTTAATTCTGCAAGAAGAGCCGAATTAAAAACGATACTGCTTTGATTTTTAATTTTTCTAAAATCACTTTTTTTAAACATATCTGATAGAGTGTAAATGCTAAAATGAGTGTCCAATACCAAAACTGAAATATAACAATCTATTTTCAAACCAGCCCTGTTCCAAATCGTGAATTCTGAATGTAGCATCAAACCGTGCGACGATAAATTCCCAATCAAGACGTAATCCGAAACCTGAACCAACAGCTAACTGTTTATAAAAAGAATCTAAGAAAAATTTACCATCTCTTAACAGATCTTGGTCATCTTCATCCAAAAAAGAATTTTTGGGGCCGTACCATACATTTCCGGCATCTGTATGCCAGGCCAAATGCCATGCCGCTCCAAAAACATCACGAACTACGACCTGTCTGAACTCTTTAAAGATAGCGAGTTTTATTTCACCACCGGGTATGGATACTTCATCCGGACTAATCGAACCGGGGCCCAATCTAAACGGATTCCAGCCACGTATATCATTACTTCCCCCTGCAAAATAACGTCGATTAAGTGGAATGGATCTACTGTCACCAATAGGCTGCGCGAACCCACCGAATAGCCTGAAAGCAAAAATTGTGTTGGGTGATAATGGAACATATCTTCTGTAGTCTGCAGAGAATTTAATGAACCTGCTGTACGCAAGATTATTCGTTGAGATGCCGAATGGAGATGGGAGAGTCTGTTCCAAATCACCCGGTGTTATTACAAATCTATCAAGTAAATAGGGAATATTACCTGCCAGGGCAATCGATACTTCACCAAAATAACCATAGTCTCTTTTGATTAGGTTTGTATTCATATCCCGGAATGTATACCGAACAATGGATGAGAATTGAGGATTAAAATCTTGTTCAATACGCAATAATTCGAATGAACCTTCACCAAATTCATTGATCAGATTTTGCCTGAATTGACTTGATGGGGTCGTATCAACAATATCCAGTTCAAGGATATCTAAAAAACTGGTCAGTCTTTGTGAATGCCGGAATTCATACCTGAGATTAAATCGAATATCAGAATTTATATTAAAAAAGAGTTGATTCGACTGACTGTATGTTAGAGAATATCTTGTCCTTGCGCTCTCTATGTATGGGCTGTCTGTCAAGGAACTGAAGGGGAAATTTAATCTGGGTACTGAGTATTCAGCACGAAGTTCATAACTCTGGAAGATAGCAGCACCGGAAGAAGTTCTGCGACCCAGTGTATCACGTGGTGCAATTTCATTGAGTGTTGTCGATGGGACATATTCCAAATTCGTATTGACTCCTAATGTAAAATTTTCTGATTTACCAAAAACATTGTTATTATTGTAGTTAGTTCCAATACCAGTTCCAAATCCATAACGTCTCATGCCAAAAAACTCAGCCCTAAGGGAATGTTTTGGTTGGGTTTGAAGGTCAAAATAGACAGGAATTTCAGTCACAGAATAATCCGGAAGAGAACTGTTTTCACTAAGTCCAAACCGGGAAATAATCAGATTACCGAGGTTTTGATAGGAATTGATCGTACTCAGATAGGCAGATTGATTAAAGGGTTCTCCCGGAGTGAATTGTATCTGTTCCGATAGCAGATCAAATCTGGATTGTGCACTATTTTGTTTTTGCATGGAGATGGAGTAACCCTCTCGTGTATAAGGTTCACCGGACAGTTCAACAGAATCATCATAACCGTCATCTCCATCCGGTCCCTGCATGGTTATATATAAGTTACCGAAATTGTAAAAATTTCCGTGCCGAACTGTAAAAAGGACATCTATCTCCGTTTGATTATCCGGATTCCTTTTTAAAAGGGCTCTTACTGAATCTCTTTGAACCGCAGCATACCCTCTGTCTTTTAAAAAATTTATGATCCGAGACTGCTCTTCCCGCAGTTCCCGGACGGCATAACTTCTATTATATAGAAATGTGGAATCATTAATCTGTTCCGATCTAAACCTACTTTCGTTATAAAAATCTACACGTTGTGATTCATCCTTGAAATCAGGTAATCCGGTATAAGAAACCGTTTGGATGGTTGATTGATCACCTTCTGTTATAAGAAATGAAATTTCGTAACGGGTTTTTTTGTATTCAATGATTGTTGTATCAACGGCAACGTCAAAAAAACCAATATTTTCATAATAGATCGAGATTCTGTCGATATCATTTGCAATGATTTCACGATCCAGTTCACTTGGGGATTCCCCAACTCCAAATACTTGCCAAAAATAGTACCAGGGTGTAAATCTTGGTATTCCTAAAAATTCCCGGTTTGTTCGGGTTCGCACAAGTGTACTTAAAACTCTGTCTGATACATTGGTATTCCCGGTAAAGCGAACTTTTCTGATAACATCAGACTCTTCCGTTTCGGACAACTCATCTTCCTGTTGGTTATTCTGGCTGTAACCTGATTCCGTAACCAGAATTAATAAAGGAAGGAAAAGGATTGAAATAAAGAGTCTTCTCACAAATAATTATTGTTTCTTGAATTTCTGCGCATTTCGATCCCGCAATATAAGATGTTTCAACGATCACTCACGCATCGAAATTGCAGAAATACTCTATTTGGTATCGATGCTTAGTCGATTAATAAAAATTCGTAATCAGATTTGGATCATTTTATACATCATCATAGTCGAATCCTTCATCTTCTTCACCATGAAAAAAGTCCTCTTTACGAATATAATCAGGCCAAATATCTTCAATTCCTTCATAAATTGTCTCTTCACCTTCTTCTATTTCATCCAGTTCATAGAGATTATTGATCGCTTGCTGGGGTAATCCGTTACGTTCAGCCCATTCAATTAATTCTTCTCTAGTCGCGGGAAAAGGTGCCTCATCAAGCGCTGCGGCCAATTCTACAGTCCAAATCATTATTTTATTTCGTTTAAAGTGTTTATTGTTTCTAAAAATTTCTTTTACAACAGTTAATGCTTATTTAGGAGATATGGAAATAAAAAGAATACAAAATTACAAGATTTTTTTTTAACTCTTCTAATAGGTGTACCAAATATTTTTTATCTTCTATTTATCACACAATGAAAAACATTAATTAATACGGATTTTTTTATGGGTATGCCAGGTGGTTTTGAGTGGATTATTATTGTTCTTGTTATTCTTTTATTCTTTGGTGCAAAAAGAATTCCGGAATTAGCCCGTGGGTTAGGTAAAGGCATTTCAGAGTTTAGAAAAGCCTCAGATGATATCAAAAAAGAGATAGAACAGGGAAAAGATGATATCGATAAGGCAACACGTCCTGAAAAAAAGGAAGAAACAGAAAAAAAATAGCACTTCTTAAATGAAAAATATGCTCTCGGTACAGGAGCTGCTTACATCCGGAAAGGCAAATATGTCGGATTTATGTGAGGAGTATATCCGAAAAATTAAACTGATAAATCCGGAAATCAACGGTTTTGTTCATTTTGACGAAGATTCTGTTAAAAAAGATGCCCTGCAGATTCAGAAAAAAGTTGACGCAGGTAATGCAGGTAAACTGGCAGGTTATGTTATAGGAATCAAGGATGTTATCTGTGAAAGAGGAAAAAAAGTAACGTGTGCAAGTCATATGCTTCGAAATTTTGAAAGCACTTATGATGCAACCGTTATTGAACGTCTAAAAAAAGAAGACGCACTCTTAATTGGCCGGACTAATATGGATGAATTCGCGATGGGTTCATCCACTGAAAATACGATCTACGGCCCTTCAAGGAACCCAGTCAATACAGATTATGTTACCGGCGGCTCGAGTGGCGGTAGCGCTGCTGTTGTCGCTGCTGGGATGTGTGATGTTGCGCTTGGTTCCGATACAGGAGGGTCGATCAGGCAACCTGCTTCATATTGTGGCGTTGTTGGACTGAAACCAACTTACAGCAGAGTATCACGTTATGGCTTGGTTGCCTTTGCTTCTTCATTTGATTCCATTGGGCCTTTTTCTAATAACGTTACGGATGCTGCACAGATACTAACCTGTATCGCCGGTAATGATCCGATGGATAATTCAACTTCAGACCTTCCGGTTGACGACTACTTAACTGGAATCGATGATTTTAAACGAAAATTGAGGATCGGTGTGCCGGATCAGTATTTTGGAGACGGACTGGATCCTGAAATTCGAAAGATTATTGAAGAAACTCTTCAGGAATTGGAAAAAGAGAATGTGGAATTGGTTCCTATCAGTTTACCTCATACAAAATACGGGATTGCAACTTACTATATTCTCGCAACTGCAGAAGCTTCAAGTAACCTTGCCAGATATGACGGCATCCGTTATGGACACCGGGCAGATGCAAAAATGATTGAAGAAGAGTTGGCATCAGAAAGAGCAGAATTAAAGAGCAAACTTTCAAATAGTTCAGCTTCTGAGTTGGAAATGGCTATGAGTAGTCTCGATTCACCCCTGATCCGGCTTTATAAGAAATCGAGAACGGAGGGTTTTGGTACCGAAGTTAAACGCAGGATTCTGTTGGGTACTTATGTTCTGAGTTCAGGTTATTATGATGCTTATTATGCTAAGGCTCAGAAGGTTAGAAGATTGATTAAACAAGATTTTGAAGAGGCATTTAAAAAAGTGGATGTCGTAGTCTCACCTACAGCTCCGACCACATCATTTAAGCTGGGTGAAAATCAGGATGATCCGGTTCAAATGTACTTGAATGATGTTTATACCATCTCAGCAAACCTGGCCGGTATCTGTGGGATTAGTGTTCCGGCAGGGACCCATTCTAACGGTTTGCCGGTTGGAATTCAGTTTATGGGCAATGTATTCAGAGAAAGTGATATTTTGAATGCAGGCAGGCGAGTTGAGTTGTTGAATTCTAAATAGCAGATGCTCATGAGTTGGTTTATAATCGAATACCTATATGAAATACATTCAGTTAGAATTTATGTTGCCGGATTCTATTCATGAGCAGTTTATTGCCGAATTGGCTGAAATGGATTTCTATGGTTTTGAACAATTTGACAATCGCCTGGTAGCCTATATCGAAACTCCCCGTTATAATGATTCAAATCGAGAGCTGATTGAGCAGTTGGTATCATTGGTGCCTGATGCGTCATTCTGTGAAAAAGATCAGATTGAAGAAAAAAACTGGAATGAAGCTTGGGAACAGACTATTCAACCACAGCGAGTAGGACAATTTTTCATAAAACCTACCTGGTCATTGGAAGAACCTGAAAGTGGAGAAATTTTGCTTGAAATTGATCCGAAAATGGCGTTTGGTACCGGTTATCACGCGACTACCCGATTAATACTGCGTCAACTCAGTAAAATCGATTTTAGGCAGAAAATGGTTATGGATGCCGGTACGGGAACGGGAATTCTTGCTATCGCATCTGTTAAATTGGGTGCTCAAAAGGCCATTGGATTCGATATCGATCCCTGGAGTAAAAATAATGCTTATGAAAATGCGATGATAAACGGTGTTTCTGAGCAAGTATATATTCGATTTGGCAGTTTGGATCAAATAAAACCTGAAGAATTTTTTGATATAACGCTTGCCAATATTAATCGAAATATTATATTGGATTTGATTCCCTTTTTCGTAGAAAAAACTAAAATATCTGGATCAATCTGCCTTACGGGGCTGTTGATTAGTGATGAAGAAGTGATTAGAGAAAAACTGCAAAATGAACCTGTAGATATTATTGACATTCAAACGGAAGAAGAGTGGATACTTTTTCATTTGATAAAACGGGAGATTTTATGATTGCATCGATTGATATTGGTACCAATTCAGTACTCCTGCTGGTTGCAGATAAAAGTCACAGTGGTTTAACTGTGATCGAAGAGAGGCAGAGAATTCCCAGGCTGGGTAAAAATGTGGACAAAGAAAAAAACCTCCATGTTGACAGTCAAAAAAGAGTGATCGATGTCATTAAGGAGTATAAAAATATTTTAATGGGAATTGATCCTGTGATTGTTGGGAAAACAATAGTGACAGCAACAAGTGCTGTACGAGATGCTTCCAACAGAGATGAGTTTATCAGTAGAGTAAAACAGGAGACAGGGTGGAGTATTAAGGTACTATCGGGAAAAGAAGAAGCAGTGACAACATACAGAGGTGCACTTCAGGTTTTAAACATTAAAGAGAATGAACGGTATGTCATTTTAGATATTGGAGGTGGAAGTACTGAAGTGGCAACAGGCACCGGCTTGAAACTGGAAGATGGATTCTCAATTGATATGGGAAGTGTGCGATATTCAGAAAGATATCTGAATTCGGTGATACCCGATGAATTCGAAATTAATACTGCCAGGGAGAATATTAAAGCCCATCTTAGGAGATATTCGATACCCGAAAAACCGTTTCAGTTAATAGGAGTTGCAGGCACTGTTACTTCAATAGCAGCTATTCAGATGAGTTTACAACAGTATCTGCCTCAATTAATTAACGGTTATTTTTTGACAAAAGTTGAAGTGGCAAAATTCATATCAGAATTTTCTGAAATCTCATCAGATGAGATTGAAAATCGCTATCCGGATTTTTTGATAGGTAGAGGTGATGTAATTCTGGCCGGCCTGCTTATTTTGGATGAGTTTTTGGATTGGTACGACGAGACGGGAATCATTGTCTCTACCGGTGGAATTCGACACGGAATCATCACATAAAAAAAGGTGCATCCCGGCTTTATGGAAAGCACCTTTTTTCTAATTTTAATGTTATGATTCTTTAGATTGGAAGTCTCAAACCTGCTGAAATTGCAAATTGATCAATTCCGCTTAGGAATAAACGTGGCTCTGTATATAGTTTTAAATTGCCGATACTATACTCTAAACCTGCACCCACACCTAAACCGAGTTCAGAGTCAGTCACATCTTCAGAGAATCCAAACATATTGAATGAATAACTGACATAGTGAAGGCCTAAAGAACCCAATCCGTAAAGCAGCAAGTCGTTTTCATTGTAGAAGATGTAATGGAAATTACCATTTATCTCAAAAGCAGTATAATCACCAAACTCAGCATCTGTTAACCAATAGATGAAATCAGCTCCCACTCTCATATTTTCATTCAATGTATAGATCCCAACTGCCTGAATTCCTACTTCTTCCATGTCAAAACCATAAACCGCTCCCGCACCGACAGAAATATCACCCGCTTCCTGGGCAATGGCCAATTGATTGAATGTACATGCAAATAGAGTAGCTAAAAGTAGGTTGGTTAGTTTTCTCATAATTAATCTCATTTGGTTATGATTGAAGGTTCCAATATTTTGAGAACCTATGATAAACATCACTCTAAAAGTTACATATCTTTGTAGATATATGTATTATAATAGAGATATGATGGCTTAAAAAAAATCATTAAATGAGTGTTTCAAATACTACTGATGAGAGTGAAATAAAGAGGCAGGATGCATCTGAAAGCAGTCTTGAAGATGATCATTTTGTTTTGAAAGCAATTAGGGGTGAACAGGGTGCATTCAAAAAGTTGATGGACAAATATCAAAAGCCTCTCTATTACCATGTACTTAAAATGGTTAAGGATCACGAACAGGTTGAGGATATTGTTCAGGAGTCGTTTATGAAGGCATTCAGTAACCTCAGTACTTATAACACCAATTATGCGTTTTCAACCTGGTTATACCGTATAACCACAAATCACACCATCGATTATCTCAGAAAAAAGAAGTTGAAGACGAGGTCTATTGACGAGCCGGTTAAAGCAAAGGATGGTGAAATGCAGTTTCAGGTTGTTGGGAATTCTGAAACAGACCGCAAAATAATTCGAAAAGAGAGAAAACAGATTTTAACAGATGCCATTCTGAATCTTCCCGATAAATACAGGGAAGTGATTGAAATGAGGCACTTGGAGGAGTTGAGTTATCAGGAAATATCCGATCAACTGGACCTGCCTTTGGGCACGGTTAAGGCTCATATTTTTCGCGCAAGAGAGATGTTGTATAAAGCATTAATCGACAAAAAGGATAAGTTTTAAATCCAGCATCCGTTTACGAATCCAGTGTATCCAGAATATTCAGGTAGGAGGAATACCTGTCAGCATCGATGGTGCCATTTTCATAAGCCTCGCGTACACCACATTGGGGTTCATGGTAGTGTGTACAGTTGTAAAATTTACACTCTTCTCTGGGTTCGATCATCTCTGGAAAATGGAGGGATAGTTCTGCTTTTCCAATGTTAACGATTCCAAATTCCCTGATTCCGGGGGTATCGACTACATAGCCACCACCTTGGAGGGGAACCAGACTGGCAAATGTAGTTGTATGTTTACCCTTGTCAGAATATGATGAGACTTCACCAATTTTAAGTGCTAATTGTGGATCTATTGTATTCAACAAACTTGTTTTACCTACTCCGGATGGCCCTATAAAGACGTTGATACCATCCTTTAACAATTCAGATAAGCGATTCATTGATTTTTTATCTTTCACACTTGTGTGTATCACTTGATAATTTAATGATCGATACAAAAGAGAGATGTCATCTACATAATTAAGTATCTCATTACCTGCTAAATCCATTTTATTTATAATGATACCTGCAGGAATATCATAAGCTTCACATGTGACCAAAAACCGGTCGATAAAACCAAGGTTTAATTTTGGGCTTTTAACAGATTGAACGACCCATGCACGATCTACATTGGAGACCAAAATTTGCTCACCGCGCCGCCCGTGTGTTGCTTGTCGTGGTAAGTAATTGAGTCTTTCTCTGATCTCTTTTATCAG
The DNA here is from genome assembly GCA_040879905.1 of Balneolaceae bacterium. GTDB lineage: Bacteria > Bacteroidota > Rhodothermia > Balneolales > Balneolaceae > Rhodohalobacter. Next base: position 15,503 of record JBBDJK010000083.1, read on the forward strand.
GCCGGAACCATCGTCTCCAACCGTGAAGGTGACCATATCTCCAACTGCCACAGGATTAGTAACCTCTTGCTTGTTGAGCCTGAAAATACCCGGAAGCCTGCATTCATAGATTTGTTGATCGGCAGAGACTTTATACCACTTACCTGTTGATTTTATAACCCTGCCGATCTTACTCATATTGACAGTAATATGTTGATCATTAGGCCCAACTTAACTCCTCCTTGGTGTCTTTAATCCCATCTGGTGGGGATTGTGATTTTTGAGAGTCCGGTACACTGAAGAATTCATCGGGATCATGGTCTGGTTCTCTTTCAAGAATCAGATCCAGAATAGGATCCATGCGATCCAAATACTCAATTTCCAGATTTCCAATTACATCTTGTTCAATTTCATCCACATCTTTTTCGTTCTTTCTGGGCAGATATACCTTTTCAATACCTGCTCTTTTAGCGGCCAATACCTTCTCTTTAATTCCTCCCACAGGTAAGACCAGTCCGCGCAATGTGATCTCACCGGTCATCGCAAGTGTACCCTTAACTTTTCGTTGGGTGAAAATGGATGCTACTGCAGATAACAATGCAACACCGGCAGAGGGTCCGTCTTTGGGAACAGCACCTTGTGGAACGTGAATATGCAGATCGAAATATTTAAAAGCTTCTTCCGGAATATTCAGATCTTTATAACGGGCTCTCAAATAACTGATAGCGAGCATTGCTGATTCTTTCATTACATCACCCAATTGGCCGGTAATATGGAGTTTTCCGGATCCTTTTGATACACTTGCTTCAATGAAGAGTATATCTCCACCATAAGGAGTCCATGCCAAACCTGTTGCTACACCCGGCACGGTTGTTCGTTCTGCAACATCTGAGAAAAATTTTCTTTTACCCAAAATCTCCGGAATATCATCGACACCCACACTTTGTTTATCAATTTCATTACCGGCAATTTGTGCAGCAACACTTCTGCAAACAGATGCTAATTGTCTTTCGAGGTTTCTAACACCTGATTCACGGGTATATTCATCGATAATACGATCTATGGCTGCCTTGGATATTTTAATCTGTTTTTTGGTCAATCCATTTTCAATAATCTGTTTTGGAAGCAAATATTTTTTGGCTATCTCAATTTTCTCTTCCTGAGTATATCCACTGATATTGATAATCTCCATCCTGTCTCTTAATGGGGGAGGTATGGTATCGAGTGAATTAGCTGTGGCAATGAACAATACCCTTGAGAGATCATATTCCAATTCAAGGTAATTATCCGTAAAAGAGTCGTTCTGTTCCGGATCAAGCACCTCAAGCAGGGCAGAGGTAGGATCACCCCTGAAATCTGAACCGACTTTATCAATTTCATCAAGCATCATTACAGGATTTCCTTTACCCGCTTTTTTCATGGACCTTAAAATTCTTCCGGGTAGCGCACCAATATATGTTCTTCGATGCCCACGGATCTCTGCTTCATCATGGATACCGCCAAGACTAAATCTTTCGAATTCTCTATTTAATGCCCTGGCTATCGACTTACCCAATGATGTTTTACCTACACCGGGGGGTCCATAAAAACAGAGAATTGGTGCTTTCATATCTTGTTTCAGTTTTAAAACGGCCAAATATTCAATGATTCGTTTTTTAACTTTTTCCAATCCATAGTGATCTTCATCGAGAATTTTTCGGGCTCTTTTCAGGTCCAGTTTATCTTTTGAATAATCACCCCACGGCAAATCGAGAACCCACTCCACATAATTATGAATAATACCATAATTAGGTGATGAATTAGGTGTCATTTCGAGTCTTTGAATCTCCTTTACAACTTCTTCTTTTACATCATCAGGGATCTTGATTTTGCTTTTAAGCCTTTCTCGAAGTTTGGTAACATCTTGCTGTTCACTATCCTCACCGAGTGCCTCCTGAATCGCCTTCATCTGCTGACGCAGATAAAAATCCCTCTGTTGATCGTCGATATCTGTTTTAACTTTTGTACGGATTTCCTCACTCAAATTCAGAACCTGTAACTCTTTGTTCAGGTGTTCCATAACTTTACTCAGCCTGTCTGAAAAACTTTGTAACACAAGCAGATTCTGTTTATCTGCCAGGGAGACTTGCAGATTGGAAGAAATAAAGTTTAACAAAAATGCAGGACTTGAGATATTGTTAATCGCAATGGAAGCCTCTGATGGAATATTTGGAGAGAGATTCACGATTTTGGAAGCCGTCTCTTTAACGGATCGTATAGATGCATCCAATTCAATACCGGTCAGATCCATTTCATGCTTTACAGGTGTAACATCCGCCCTAAAGAAAGGTTTTTCTTGGGTAAATTCTTCAATTTTAAAGTTACTTTTCCCCTGTATAACAATGCTTTTACTGCCATCCGGCATCTTGATTAATTTTAAGATCTGGGCGACAGTACCGTGGTCAAACATATCATCCGGGTTCGGATTTTCAACCATTTCATCTCTTTGAGCTACAACCCCAATGATTTTATCATTTTCATAGGCTTCTTTTACAAGTGCTAACGAACGGTCTCTTCCCACGGTGATGGGTACAACAACCCCCGGAAATAGTACCGTATTTTTAAGGGGTAATATGGGAAGGTTTCCCGGTACTTCAGAATCAATGAGCCTCTTTTCTTCCTCTTCACTCATCAATGGAATGGCTTGCTCAAAATCATCAAAGCTTTCGTTTTGATCGTCAAATGCTGTCTCTATTCTAAAACGTTGATCAAACATGTACTATCGTTAAAATGTTATTCTATTCCTGTTTGCTCGGTTACAAGCAATTAGAAAGCCAAAACGAATGGTGCTATCATAACGTCATAAGTTATGATAGAGTTCTGCCAAAATGCGATATAAGAGACATTTTGTGTCAGAAGATCACTATCAGATTACAAAAAAATGGTTAAACCAATAACAGATGCACCGACAACCTCATTGGATATCAATGAATCGTCACCGCTGCCACCTCTAAACATGATGGCTGCATTTAAATCAAAATAGGATGTTTCAATGCCTGTCCCAAAACTAAATACAACTGGAAGCTCTTTTCCAAAACGAGTTCCTGCGCGAAGAGGAAGATAAGGTAAAGGCCTGATTTCAGTGCCTAAATAACTGATTAGCCCTGCCGGTTTAAATGCATTGTCGGACATTGTATAACTTGCATCACCCATGAACTTAAACCAATGATACTGAATGAGGGCTCCTGTCTGTACAGATGAGGGTAACATCATCAAAAAATTGTCTGTTGATCCCGTTCCGGAATTAAAAATGGGTTGTGTACTAAATTCGGTTAAAAAATTGTAGTGTTCGTTTGGTGATCCTGAAAATATCAATTCTGATACCGGACCGGGTCGGTTCGACAAACTTGATTCCAAATCTGAATGATACTCAATCGGATCTTTATTGATATATGTAGCTCCAATATCTGTGAAAGATAAACTGAACCGGATAGATTGGTTTGCAATTAGATTATCGCTGCCGGGAATGTACAGTTCATTATCAAATGTAATCAAATAGGTGAGACCAACATCGAGTCCGACACCCCATCCGGATGGTTTTAGATGGTTTTTAAATGATTCATTGATTAAAACAGGCCTTTCTTCGTTATTAAATAAATTGTGAAATGGATTCATTTCACTGTTTGAAAATGAACCGGAAGTGATTTGATGATATTCCGGATTATTTTCCCAAAAGAACTCTGCAGAGTCAAAACTGTAATTATTATTAAAATTAACATTTAACCCGGCTCCGGGCAGTACTATTTTTGGAGCAATTCCTATGATAAATGTTGATAATTTAGGGTTTATGCCATTCAGAAAAGTAAAAACTTCAGAAAAGCCAAATGATAATTCATGAAGTACCTGATATCTCTGATAAAATGATTGATTGATAATTTTTGTATCGATCTCTTCAGCAAATACTCCCTTTCCAATTTGAAATTGATTACCCACCCTTGTTCGGAGTGCTATTGCATAATTTCGATCTTCGCCTTTCCACTTTAACCCAAACCAATTCATTTCAGTTTGCGCAGAAAATGAACGTCTAAGATTTTCTCCGTTAAAATTTCTTTGAAGAAGCAATTCTCTGATATCAGGATCGATTTGTTGGTTCAATTCGGGATCATAAGGTTTGATGACACTCAGAAATTGATGCCAACGATTCTGATTATCAGTGCCGGGTAGAATGGAATGATAAATAAACGCACCTTGAAAGAGGGACAACTGAACGGGTTGGTCTTTCTCATTGATAAAAAGATTTGCAGGATTTACAAAAAGGGCTTCATATCCGGTTAAATAAGATGTTCCACCACCCCCAAGAGCCATATTTTCAGCATTCAATGATAGTTGTGAATAAGATAGGCCGGGTATCAGACAAAGAAGGATTGTCAATGTACTTTTAAAGATCAAAGTCCATTTTCCCATGAGTTTATTATTCATTAATCACTTTCAGGTTTGCAGCGCGTAACATGAGCGTTTTTTGTCCTCTATCTTTAAAAAAAACGACGATTCTGGTATCTTTTCCAGATCCATTTCTTTGTAGTATTTTACCGGATCCGAAAGCATTATGAAAGATAATAGTACCTGGTTGAAATGGATCATTATCATATTCATACTGAAATGAGAGCTCTTTATCTGCCTTTGTTTTTCCTTTTGGTGTTTTCCAATCAAGATCAAAATCAGATTCAATGGATAAAGATGAATCACTACTCGTACTTTTACTTTTCTGATGTATCGTCGCACCACTCTCAGTACGGACAACACCGGGATCTACTTCGTCCAAAAATCGTGAGCGTGCTTGTCTCTGTTCTTCACCGAATTTATAACGCAATTTACTAAAACTGAAATATAGGTTTTTTTTCGCTCTGGTTATGGCCACATAAAAAAGTCTTCTTTCTTCTTCGATATTTGCCTCCTCACCATCTCTGGCACCCATTGGGAATAGATTTTCTTCGAGTCCTACTATAAAAACGACCGGGAATTCGAGTCCTTTGGAGGCGTGTACTGTCATGAGTGTGACAGCAGGTTTATTTTCATCATATTTATCGGCATCAGTGATCAGACTAATCTCTTGTAGAAATGATGATAATAATGGCTTGTTATTGCTTTGTTGGTAATAAGCGATCGCATTTTGTAATTCTAAAACATTATCCCTTCGTGTAAGAGATTGAGCACTGTTTTCTTCAATTAGGGCTTTCATATAACCACTCATTTCCAAAACTCTTTTTGTCACATCCAAAATACTGGTCCCATCTTGAAGTTGAATTCGAAGGGTATTTATCATTGTAACAAACTCAGCTATCTTGATCTTAGCCGGCTTATACAAATCAGCAGATTCCACATTTGTGATAATATTCCACAGACCTTTTCTTTCTTTACGAGCTTTCTTCAGGATATCATTGAGTGTCTTGTTCCCAATCCCTCTGCTTGGTTCATTTATGATGCGTAATAAAGCTTGTTCATCTTCCGGATTTACCAGAAGAGTGAGATATGCGAGTAGATCTTTAATCTCTTTTCTCTGATAAAAAGATAAACCTCCGACAAGTTGGTAATTGACATTCTTTCTTCTGAATGCTTCCTCAAATACCCTGCTTTGATAATTTGTGCGGTAGAGAATTGCAAAATCGTTGTTATTATACCCCTGTCTCAGAATCAGGTCGCTGATCGTACTGACGACCCGGTTAGCTTCATCTCTCTCATCAAAATTCTCGAGTAATGTGACCGTTTCGCCTTCGGGATTGTCTGTCCATAGAGTTTTTTTGATCTGCTTTTCATTTCTCTTAATGATTGAGTCAGCACATTGCAGAATATATTTGGTAGATCTGTAATTTTGTTCTAATGGAACTTCTTGTGCTTTATCATAATCCGATTTAAAGTTCAGTATATTTGAAATATCAGCTCCTCTAAATGAATAGATACTCTGTGCATCATCACCAACCACACAGATATTTTGATATTTATCTGCTAAAAGTCTGGTTACTTTATACTGTGCATGGTTTGTATCCTGATACTCATCAATCAAAATGTATTTAAATCGGTCCTGGTACTTTTCCAATACATCCGGATGTTCTGTAAAAAGTTTGACCGGTTTGATCAACAGATCATCAAAATCCATAGCATTGGTCTGTTCTAACCGAATATGATATAACTCATATACCTGTGCCGTGATATCATCAAGAGTGTTAAAAACAAAACGGTGTTTATATTGATCCGGTAAGATTAACTGGTTTTTAGCATCACTGATTTTACGCTGAATGGTTCGAGGTTTAATCTCTCTGGGATCAAAACTTAACTCTTTTAATATCAATTTGATTGCATTTTCAGAATCGTTGGTATCGTAAATCGAATAGTTGGAGTTAAATCCAATTTTTTCAGCTTCGAATCTCAATATTTTTGAAAAAATTGAATGAAATGTACCCATCCACAAGCCGTTTGCTTTATCACCAATCAGGTTGCGAATACGATTCTGCATCTCTCTGGCAGCTTTATTTGTAAATGTTAGTGCCAGAATATTTTGTGGTGTTGCATGGTGTTGTTGCAGTAGGTTTGCAATACGATATGTAAGTACACGTGTTTTGCCACTACCGGCTCCTGCAACGATTAATAATGGTCCATTTACGTGTGAAGCCGCTTTTCTCTGTTGTTCATTTAACTCTTTAAGGAAATTGACATGTGCCGGTTGCTTGGGTGCATCTTGTTTAAGGGAAAATTTTTGCATTCGAAATAGATCTTGGTAAAGATATTAATCTTGGATTACATGGATGATTTGAATCGAAAATAAAGATGGGTCAAAACTACGAATTATTATGAAAGAGAATGACAAATAAATCCAAACATCTTGATCGTTCACTTGTGAACCTAATTAAATCAATGTTATGATGATTGATGGATAATATTAATTTCGTTGATGATTGTAGATTGATTACCTGATTTACCTCATCAGATGAGTCAACAGAAGAATGGAACTTATTCATGCTGAATCAGGAAATACTCCCCATTGTGATGAGGAAAGTTGGTTCTTCTCAGGTTGTATATTCAGCGTTAATACGCACATATTCATACGAAAGATCGGAACCCCAACCAACTGCTTCTGCATCTCCCTGATTTAAATCAATCAGGATAATAATTGTGGAAGAAGTCATCGTTTTACGAAGTTTTTCACGAACATCGGCTACGGGTTGTCCTTTCTCAAGTACCGGTATCATTTTGTTTAACTCTTCACCCATAAAGAGATCTACTTTTTCAGGATCAAATGGAATTCCGGATCTGCCGGCTGCTGCAACAATTCGTCCCCAATTTGGATCTGATCCAAAAATAGCTGTTTTAACCAAATTTGAATTAGATATTGTCCGGACAATTTGTCGAGCATCCATTTCACTTTTGGCACCATTGGTTCTGTACTCAATTAATTTGGTTGAACCCTCACCATCCGAAATGATTAATTTAGCCAAATGAGTGCATAATTTTTCAAGATTGGAGAGAAAGAGATCATAATTAGCATCTTTTTTTGTGATTTCAGGATTGCCCGCCATTCCATTACACATGATGGCAACCATGTCATTAGTAGATGTATCACCGTCAACAGTGATCATATTGAATGTCTTATCTACGGCCTGACGAAGTGCTTTGTCCAACAGTGCCGGCGTAATCGCAATATCACAGAGGATAAATCCCAGCATCGTGCCCATATCGGGATGAATCATTCCCGACCCTTTCGCAATACCCCCCATATTTATCTGAATACCTTCGACACTGAATGAAGTAAATCCCTCTTTCGCAAATGTATCCGTTGTTAATATGGCATTTGCGGTTAATGAACCTGCAATCTCCCGATCAGATAATTTTTTAACGCTTTCCCTAATTCCTTTCAGAACTTTTTCAGTTGGAAATGGCTCACCTATGATGCCAGTTGAAGCAACGATAACACTCTCAACTGGAATTTTCAGCTCTTTAGCAGTGGTTTCTGCCATTGCAACAGCCCCTTTCCAACCTTCAACCCCTGTGCAGGCATTTGCATTGCCGGAATTGATAACAAAAGCCTGAGCGATTCCATTTTTGATATGTTCTCTACTGAGTTTGATAGGTTCAGCACATACTACATTTTTGGTAAAAACAGCAGCCGCTGAGGCAGGTTTCTCCGAATAGATCAATGCAAGATCCCTTCTTTTTGATTTAATTCCCATATGGGCTCCCCAACAGGTAAACCCACGTACATTTGTGATGTTATTAAGCATCTTTGTGTTGATTCAGTAATTTAGATTTTCGGTTCGTTTCAGGTAACATCATTATCAATTTTTACCCGGTATATTATGGATTGAGTGGGATCTGCTTTAAACCGGTTGATTCAATGAGCCCAAATAGTATATTCATATTTTGAACAGCTTGCCCGGCAGCACCTTTCATGAGATTATCAATTGCAGATATAGTAATTATTTTATTTGTACGAGGATCATATTTAGAATGTATGTCACAATAATTTGACCCTCTTACATTCTTCACGGAAGGTGGATGATCAAAAACCCTTACAAAATGCTCTTTTTCATAAACAGAGTGAAATAATTCATCGATCAGATCCTGGCTGACAACTTTTTTAGGAGTACTGTATGTAGTTGTAAGTATACCCCTGTCAATTGGGAGTAAATGTGGCGTAAAGAGTACTTCGGTTGTCAATCCTGTATAGAGCCGCAGTGTTTCCTCTATTTCAGGAGTATGACGATGGTTTAAAAGCGAATATGCTGTAAAATTTCCAAACACATCCGGAAAATGAGTGCCTTGTTTGGGTTTCGCTCCGGCACCTGTTACACCGGATTTAGAATCGATAACAATCGATGATGGTTGTATCAAGCCATGTTTTAATAGAGGTGCAAGAGCCAGAATGGCAGACGTGGGATAACAACCGGGATTGGCAATTAACCTTGCATTTCGAATCTGGTCACGAAAGAGTTCAGGAAGGCCAAAAACAGCATTTTTTATAAATTCGGGAGCAGTATGATTCTGATTATACCACTTTTCGTAGATGGTTTTATTCGTAAACCGAAAATCTCCTGAAAGATCTATAGTTACAAATCTGTCAAGTCCATGCTCTTTTACAAAATCCATTGAAACACCATGGGGTAGAGCCAGAAAAACTACATCCGGATCGAAATGTCCGATCTCTTTAACAGATTTAAGTTGTATATCAACGGCATCCATCAGATGAGGGTGAATAGCAGATATCTGTTTCCCCGAATAGGATTCACTTGTAACGAAATCAATGGTCACATCTGGATGTTGACTCAATAATCTGACAAGCTCCGATCCTGTATAACCTGTTGCCCCAACGATACCAACTTTAAATTTTGGCATTTTCTTCAACTGCTTTAATAGATTCAACTAAAACTTCAACGATCTTATCGATCTCTTCTTTTGTGATGAGTAGTGAAGGGAGAATTCTGATGACTGTATTAGAAGCACAATTTGATAAAACTCCACGTTTTAACATTTCATTAACGACAGGTGCCCCCGGAAATGCCAACTCTACACCAATCATAAGTCCTTTGCCTCTTACTTCTTTGATCGAATTCCAATTTGTAGAGAGGTCATTTATACGGGTCATAAGGTACTGACCCCTTACCCGGGCCATTTCGCATACATTTTCATTTTCAATAATCCGTATGGTTTCAAGTGCAGTCGCACAAGCCAGCGGGTTTCCGCCGAATGTTGTTCCGTGATTACCGTGTTCGAAAGCAGATGCAACTTTTTCCGTGGCAGCCACGGCACCGATTGGGAATCCGGAACCAAGCGCTTTTGCCATTGTGACAATATCCGGTTTGACATCATAATGTTGATAGGCAAACATTTTACCGGTTCTGGCAATTCCACATTGGATTTCATCCAATATGAGAGGGATATCAAATTTATCACATAAATTCCGGGCTGTAGTTAAAAATTCAGGTGATACCTCAACAATTCCACCCTCACCTTGGATTGTTTCGATAATGATTCCAATTACATCTTCGTCTACACTGTTTTCAAGCGCTTTTACATCATTAAACGGGATTCTGTTAAAACCTGCCGGAATTGGGCCAAATCCATCTTGATATTTATCTTTACCCATCGCAATCGTTCCAAGGGTTCTGCCGTGAAAGGAATTGGTCATAAATAGAATGACTCCGGTTTTCCCCTTTTTGTATGCAACCTTTCTTGTTAGTTTAATTGCACCTTCTACGGCTTCAGCACCGCTATTACAGAAAAAGACCCTGTCTAATCCACTTACTTCAACCAGTTTTTCAGCTAAATTACTTTGAGGTTCATTGTAATAGAAATTTGAAACATGCATTAACTTAGCTGCCTGCTTCTGAATTGTTTTCACAATCGCAGGGTGGCAATGCCCCAAACTGTTAACAGCAATGCCGGCTAATGCATCGATATATTCATTTCTTTCATCATCCCAAACAAGAGAACCTTTACCTTTGACAATGGCAATGGGATATCGTCCATACAAATCAAAATGATATTTATCCGCTTTCTTTTTAGCTGGTTGTTTTCCAATAACTGATTTTACGGTTTTAAAAATCTTACCGGTAATATTTGATGGCATATATTTGGTTATTTAGATTGAATTTGATTTGATGTTTCAATGCCAATAATGTGCTTAAATAGTATTTAGATTGTAAGATAATGAATCGTTTATTGATAATGTAAAGTATTAATTCTTCCTCAAGATCGTGCCAATTTTATCTTTTGTCAGCAAGATTCTCAATAAATTTTCTTTTTTTGTTCCATTGATGATATGTACAGAATCTACTCCATTTTCCAATGCAATCAGGCAGGCGTCAATTTTAGGAATCATCCCGCCAACAATGACGGATCCATACAGGCTTTTAGATCGCTCCGGGGTTAAGGATTCAATTAATGATTCAGGGTCATTGACATTCATTAATAACCCATCAATATTGGTTAATGCGACAAATTTTTCAGCATTTAAAGCACCCGCCAGATGCCCGGCAAACATATCCGCATTAATGTTATAGGTTTTACCGTCTGAACCGATTGAAATAGGGGAGATGACCGGGATATATCCTCCATCCAGCAGTGTATGGACAATTCCGGTATTCACACTCGAAACATCTCCAACAAATCCGAGATCAAAATCTGTGACAACACCCTTAATACTTTCCGAATGAACCCTGCGTTGAGCCGTTACAAGAGCCGCATCCTTTCCTGATATTCCCACAGCCGGCACACCTGCTTCTAATAATAGCCGGACAATCTCCTTGTTTACACTACCACTTAATGCCATTTCAATGTAGGTAATAGCTTCAGAGTCGGTTTTACGATGTCCGCCTATAAACTCGGATTGGAGACCTACAACTGTAAGCAGTTGTTTAATCTCAATACCGCCGCCATGGATGATCACCGGAAGAATTCCGAAATGATGAAGCACGGCAACCTGGGAAATGATCTGCTTTTTAATGACTTCATCGGTCAAAGCATTTCCACCAATTTTAATTAAAACAATCTTGCCTTTCAGCAATTCAATGGAGTCATGATCAAATGAGATTGTCTTCAATAGATCATCAACGGATTTATTTTTAATTGTCAGTGACAAATTTTTTTTAATTTGATTTAAATTATCTTTTATAAAATGCAATAAATTTCAGAAAATACCCATCTGAATTCGCTGTATATGCAGTTCCAATAAGGTTAAAAATCTGAGAATCGGTCATGGAAGTTGTATCTTGCTATCTGTTATCTTTACGATTGATGAAAGACAATTTATTTGGTTGAGGGCGTCACAAAAATAATCATCTGACTTTTGAATATCTTATGAAAAATTCACTTAATGAACTAATGACAGCAGCCATCGATTTTGCAAAAGTAGGTGGAGATTCTACTTTGAATCACTTTCAAAAATCATTTGAGTTAGAGTTCAAATCAGATAATTCTCCTGTTACAAATGCAGATCGGGAAGCAGAAACTATCATTAGAAAGAAAATTAACCGGCATTTTCCCGGACATGGTATCATCGGTGAAGAGTATGGAAGTGAAAATGAAGGGAGCGACATCGTTTGGGTTTTGGATCCAATTGATGGTACAAGATCTTTTATACATGGGATTCCTTTTTATACGACTCTCATCGGTATTTTAATAAAAGGTGTTCCACAAGTTGGTGTAATCTATGCTCCGGCTTTAAATGAATTGGTTTCTGCAGCTACAGGACTTGGTTGTACATTTAATGAAAAACCTGCAAACGTCAGGCGCTGTGATACCTTATCCGAAGCTACTTTTTTGACAACGGATGTTAATAGTTTTGACGATTTAGGCTATCGTGAACCATTCGAGCATCTTAAAAATGTTACTAAACTACACCGTACATGGGGTGATGCTTATGGTCATATGATGGTTGCAATTGGAAGGGCAGATATCA
>JBBDJK010000084.1:0-4335 GCA_040879905.1 Balneolaceae bacterium
ACATTGAGCGCAACGGAGGAGGCGAATGCCGACGAAGAGAAGTCGAAATGTTCTTTGATTATAGCCGGGTTTTGTGATAAGGAATGAGCCGTTGGCAAGGGGTTCTCGACTTCGTTTGGTCGCATCCGCTCCCGCACTGCGCTCGAACTGACGGTGTATAGGTACCGCTCCCGCACTGCGCTCGAACTGACGTGGTGTAAGTTAATCATAATGGATAAATTCCTAGTAAAATGGTTACGATTATTGCATTGGTAAAACCGATGACGATCAAGCCGATTGCCAAAATGCCGGTTGGTATGAGCATACTCCATGGGCCTTCATCGCGGGCGGCATCGGAGGCTTCTTTTTGTCCGGTTGATGGATTTTTCATGTACACTTTTTCTAAAATTCTGAAGAAATAGACCGCATTTAAGAGTGAACTGATCAGGATAACAGCGAGAAACAGCCAGTTACTGTTGTCTATCGTACCCAACACCAGATACCACTTACTGAAAAACCCTGCGAGGGGTGGCAGGCCCACCATGGAGAGGGCAGCAATTGTGAATGCAGCCATTGTCCATGGATATTTTTTTCTGTAGGTGTCATCAAATCTGGAAATATCGGAATGGCCCTCTTTTAACCTCATCTGTCCACTGATCATAAAAAGGCACGCTTTCATAACAGCATGATTCAAAACATGCAGGATCGCACCCGCAAAACCCCAGGGATTGGCAAGGCTCAATCCCATGATGATGTATCCAATCTGTGAGACACTACTGTATGCCAGCATCCGCTTCATCTCTGTCTGGGCTATTGCCATGATCGAACCGTACAAAATCCCAATGGCTGCCAGTACACCTATGATCGTTGATATGGGAGCCACAGCATCCGTAAGTTCAATGCCGAAAAGCCATAAAATGATTCTGAAAAGGATATACGCGGCAACTTTTGTACCGATCGGGGCGATCAAAGCCGTGGAACTGGATGATGCGTATGTATATGCATCGGGTAACCATCCGTGCATCGGGAAAAGTGCTGCTTTTATACCTATTCCCACGATCATCAATATGAGAGCTGCAAAAACGGCATGGTTGTCAATCAGTTGGGGCAACATGGCCGACATGTCGATAATGTTCAGTGTACCGGTTACGGTATATAAGAATCCGACACCCAACAGATAGAGCGTACCGCCTGCCGTTCCAATGATGAGATACCGAAAAGCCGCATAAGGAGCCGGTTTTTCACCAATAGAAATGAGTGCGTATCCGGACAGGGATGCTATTTCAAGAAATACATAGAGATTAAAGAGATCACCGGTCAGGACCATTCCGTTGAACCCGAGCATCATTAACATAGCCAAAGTGTAATAAGGCATCTCTTTGCCGGGAAATTCACGTTTGGCGATGTGATGCGAATGGATCAGCACCAAAAAAGCTACAACGTTAATGACAAGAACAAAAAAACCGGATAACCCATCATAAACAAATTCAATACCAACAGGGGGCTCCCAACCTCCAAAATAGTATCGCAAAGCACCATCATTCAGGTAATTGAGAAATCCAACCAATGAAAATGCAGCCGCGATGCCGGAGCCCAAAACGGCAATGGGCTGGGACAGCTCATTTCTCCAGAGCCCGAATGCCGGAATCAGCAACGCAAAAAGTACAAATGTAAGCGCTATATAAGCGGGCAAATGAGATTCTATCATTGAATTTTATCTAACAGTTCCTTTTCGTCCAATGTGTTATATCGATTGTATATGGCGATCAAAAGAGTAAATGCAACACCCAGTGTAGCCACACCCACCACAATAGCGGTCAGCATGAGTGTGTGGGGAAGGGGATTCAGATAGTTCGCAACTTGATCAACAGGCAGATCGGCATCGATGACCGTCACAGTAGCACCCCCTGTTTTGGATGCAATGGAGACAAAAAAGAGGACTACCGATGCCTGAAATATCGCTAAACCAATCGTTTTTTTAACCAGGTTCTTTTTAAACAGTATGCCATACAATCCGATACAGAGCAGTATAATTGTGAACCAGTATGCGTAATGTCCTGTAAAAAAATCAACCATAGTCTTCACCTCTTGCCATGTTATCGTATATCATGACCAAAATAGCCATAACGGCAACGCCAATTCCCACCTCTACTATCAATATTCCGGTATAACGGAGCCAGACTGCCTCCATGCCGGGTATGGGCAGTTGTGCATAATCCAGAAAATATCCTCCCATCATCATCGCAGTCAATCCGGTAGCGAAATAGATAACGACACCGATTACGGCCAGGGGTGTGGTTGCAAACTCGCGGATTTGCAACTCAGCCAGTTTACTGCCACCTGCAACCCGGATCAGCAGAAGTGAAGCCGCCAAAAGGGCACCACCCTGGAATCCACCCCCCGGACTATAATGGCCATGGAAAATGACATACCATCCAAATACCATGATGTATGGGCTCAACAGTCGGGCACCTAAAAGAACGATGGGGCTGTGAAATTGATCTCTCATGTTGCACGCCTCCTGCTTCTTCGAAGTACGAGGAGTGTAATCATCCCGGCTGTGAAAATGACGACCTGCTCGCCAAAGGTATCAATACCTCGATAATCACCCAGTATGACGGTTACCATATTGGGGGTGTGTGCATCACGATAGGCATTCTTAATAAAATAATTTCCTATCACGGTTGTGCCGGTGATGCTCTCTTCGGCATGCATCCGATTATCGGGATCGCCACGGTATGGCAGATCAGAGGCTGCATAGATCATGATGGCAGCAAAAAGAATCAATATGAGTACTTTGAGGATCTTCAATTGTTTGCCTGTCTTGAGGTTTGAGATATCACGAGAACAAATAAAATTCCGGTTACACCGGCCCCGACCACAGCTTCGGTAAATCCAACATCAATGGCTCCCATCGCAACAAAAAGAAGTGCGATTAAAAAGCTGAAAAGGGTCATCATCACAACGGCAACCAGTAAGTCGCGCACCTCCAGTGCGACAACCGCTGAAAGGGCTAAAAAAAGATATAAAACCAGTTCCAATTCCCAGATCATGAATGGCCCTCACTTTTCTTTTTTTTGTTCAATGGATCGTCTGAGAAAAAAGGAACCAAACCTTTTTTGAATGCTGATCTCGCCAGGGCATGTGATCCAACAGGATTGGAAAGTGCAATAAACAGAACCACCAATAACAATTTTAAACTGCTCTGTGTAAACCCCTCATATACAACCAAGCCCAGAATCACTAAAATGATACCCAGTGTATCGCTCTTGCTGATCGCGTGAGTTCGTGAATAGAAATCAGGCAGCCGGATAATCCCAATACTCCCAACCAGCATAAACAGGATGCCGACAGATACAAATAAAATGCTGATGATCATTTGAATTTCAGTCATTCTTCTGCAACGCCCTCCTCCACTTTTGATGTTAATACATACTTGGCAATAATAAGGGATCCGATAAATCCGAGGATTGCATACGCAAGGGTGATATCAATGAACATGTCAATCCGCCCATAGATAAATCCTATCAGACAAATTAAAACAATGGTTTTTGTGGCGATCGCATTGGTTGCCAACAACCTGTCAAACAGTGTAGGGCCTTTGAGCACACGGACCAAAGGGACCGCAATAATGATTGTAAGGGCCACAGCGCTATAAAGAAAAAAGGACTCCATTTACGCCTTTACCTCATTCATCTGTTTTGACATTTTGATAATCTTCAAATCTTTAATGACCGGCCGATCTATGTTCTCAAAAAGTTTGAGCACTTTTCGGGGCATCGTGTCACTTGTAATTCCTTCGTGAGAAGCATCATCCAGCGCGTGAACTGTAAATGTATCACCGACAATGTCGATCGTCAGTGTGCCGGGTGTTAAAGTAATAGAGTTGCCCAGGATCATACGGGCGTGTGCACTCGGCAAATCCACTCGAAAGGTTAGCAAACTTGTTTGAATCGGCATCTTAGGCCTGATAATCACTCCTGCGACATTAATTCCGGCTAAAATAATCTGACCAATCATCCAAACCAGATACCAGAGTGCATACGAGAATCGCAACTCCTTCAGGTCGTTCATGTCGTCATCAAAAAAGCGGTGTGATTTTAATTTATAGTTG
This sequence comes from Balneolaceae bacterium, assembly GCA_040879905.1. Taxonomy (GTDB): domain Bacteria; phylum Bacteroidota; class Rhodothermia; order Balneolales; family Balneolaceae; genus Rhodohalobacter. The sequence continues at coordinate 4,094 of JBBDJK010000084.1, forward strand.
ATGTACATCACACCAATAACCGTAACGACACCCATAGAAAGATGGATTGCGTCCAAAAATCCACTCATAACCACCCAAAAGGTCATAAGAGAGATAAAAGACATCAATAAGCTGAAAACAGATATTTTATTCATTAGTTAGCATTATGAAACCATTGCCATCACATCATCAGTCTAAGCCTGAAACATATCAAAAAATTGCTATTCACTCCAATTAAAGTTGAAGGAATTAACAGCTTTTTT
>JBBDJK010000085.1:0-4208 GCA_040879905.1 Balneolaceae bacterium
ATCGCGCAAGAGAAGAGAGATCTTCAATATTTCAGAGCACCTGATAAAACAGGATTAAATGTATTTGAAACACCTAAAGAAACCGATGTCAAGTTTGACGGTATTAAAGTCAGAATTGGCGGCAGTAACACGCTTCAGTTCCAGGGGCTGTCAAACGACAAGGATCTTCCTGCAGAATTGCAATCCAATTTTAATCTGGCCACTTCCAATTTGGATCTGGATGTCCAATTACACAGAGGTGTCAGAATGCACCTGCGTACCTACCTTTCCTCACGGCACCATTCAGAGGCGTGGGTCAAGGGCGGATACCTCCAGATTGACCGGCTCGATTTTATTGAGGAAGGTTTTCTTGACAACCTGATGGATAAAGTAACCATTAAAGTAGGCCACATGGAAAGTAACTATGGAGATTCTCACTTCAGGCGATCTGACAATGGTCAGGCGATATACAATCCATTTGTAGGAAACTACATTATGGACTCCTTTACAACTGAAGTTGGCTCGGAAGTATACTTCCAGAACAATGGATTCCTCCTCATGCTCGGTTTAACAAATGGTAAACTGAATCAAAGTACTGTTAAGTCTGACATCGAAACCAAAGCTTCTTTTGTGGGAAAAATCGGTTACGATTCTCAAATCAATGAAGATTTACGTGTAAGGCTGACAGGTTCTATCTATACTACATCACAAGCTGAAAGAGTTTATGTTTACTCCGGCGACCGTTCGGGTTCAAGGTACTATAACGTAGCCAATGGTGGCGACTTCAGTAGCAGATTTGACCCAGGATATACACTTTCAGGTTATGCACCCGGTGGACCCATTGGCGGTGAAATGACTGCGATAATGATCAATCCATTTATTAAATTCCAAGGCCTTGAGTTTTTCGGAATAATCGAAACTGTCAGCGGTCAAAGAACTTCTGAAACAGACTCAAGAAATTTCACTCAGTATGGTGCTGAATTAATCTACCGATTAGGTGCTAACGAAAACCTTTACATAGGCGGACGTTACAATCTGGTTACCGGTGAATTAGCAAGTGGACAGGATATTGAAATATCCAGAATTAATATCGGCGGTGGTTGGTTTATGACAAATAATGTTCTTACAAAATTAGAATATGTAAGTCAGGAATATACCGACTTCCCCGGAAATCTTGAAGATGCCGGATTCAGCGGACTGATGCTTGAAGCCGTAGTAAGTTTCTAAATAAACCTTACATCTCGGAAACAATTATAACTTCAGAGGGTTGTTAATAGAAACAACCCTCTTATAAATTTAACTCCAATGAAAAAATCAATTATATACTCCCTGACTCTCATTATCTTATTTGTATTCTCTTCAGCAACTGCTCAGGACGTCACTCTTAACCTTTCTGAAATACAGCAGTTTAAGATTGACGGCGATTCTAATGTAAAATCATGGGATGCAGATGTCACAGAAGCAACCGCAATCCTCACCTTATCAGATATTGAGAATATCACTCTTGAGGCACTTACACCTGAAACCATCCAATCTCTGGTTATTACAATACCGGTTAGTGGGATTCAAAGTGATTCCGGTCGTCTGACCAAGAACATGCATGAATACCTGAAAATGGATGACCACCCTCAAATCACTTATCAATTAACTGATGTTACATCTGTTGAATATGATGGAGAGATTGCTCTTATAACTGCAGATGGAGTTATAAATGTAGCCGGTGTTGAACTACCCGTAACAATGAATGTTGAGGCTGCTGTAAGTGCTGATGGAGTTATTTCATTCTCCGGAAGCCAGGATCTGCTGATGACCAGTTTTGACATCGACCCGCCAACAGCTGTATTGGGCACGATTCGCGCACATGATGAAATTACCATACTGCATCAGGTTTCTTTCAGCAGATAACTTTATATTGCAAGGATGTGCGACTTTTTTTCTCGATTATCATTGATCTTTATCATGACAGGCCTTTCCATTATGGGAGGCCTGTCATTTGGCTTGGAAGAAGTTGCACATGCTCAGCTCACCTATGTTCCTGAGGAATCCAGCAGGCTTTGGATAGAGGGGAAGTCCAATGTCAACGAATTTGAGTGTCAAGCCAATCAATACTTTGCAGAGGCGACTCTCATTGACGATAATGATCCCATTGAATTTCAACAGCAACTTGATGCACGTGTTTTTATGCAATTAGAAATTCAGGTTGATGGGTTTGAATGCGGACGCAGTCGGATGAACAAGGATCTCCAGGCAGCTTTGAAATCGTCTGAGTTTCCCGAAATTACGTTTGAGTTTGATAATGCATCTATTTTGAATCTGCCAGAAAATAACAATGTAGACAACGCATTCGAAATAGAAGTCAATGGGACCTTGTCTGTAGCCGGTAATTCTCGGGATATCCATTTTACTACAAAAGCTTACTTTGTTGAAACGTATCTAATAAGAGCCATCGGTAAAACGACCATTCAAATGTCCGATTTCAACGTTGAACCACCTGTTGCATTAATGGGCCTCGTTAAAGTTGAGGACGAACTCACTGTAAACTTTGACCTTTACGCCGTGGAAACTCAGGCAATTTGTCAGATCTGCCCAAGTCTGCTGCAAAACTAATTGACGAACCTTTACCGTTCAAAATCTTTTTTGAATCTGATCTATTTTAGTTTTATTACGTGATTTAATCCTTTCAAAATCAGTTTAATCACGATCGAATCCACATATTTGAACACGTTAGGGAATACCCTTAGCAGAGAATCAGATTATTACTCTTAACAATTGATTCTGCTTCTGCGGATATTAAACAATGAACGGATCAGCAGGACATATTCACATCATTAATCAAAAATAATCAAAGCCTACCAACCGTAGCAGGAGCGGTTTTCAACACGTAAACAAGATCTGCATGTTACATGAGTGGATTTTACAAATAAGAGAAGATAGTCACTACTACTGCTCAGAAACCTGGAAGTACAGAATTTCAGGCAATGTACTTGAGCTCTCCGTGCCCCTTGAATATACTCGTAAAAAAGAAATTTATCGGTGTTCTGTTATTACAGTTGGACAAATCCTAAAATCACTCTCTTGTAAAATCGATCAAACCGGATCACACTATCTCATTCAGAGTTTTCCAAATCTGGAAAGCCCTGCACTGATCGCTTCCATTCGAATGGAGGATCAACTGATAAAAAATGTAGATCCCTTTCCAACTCTTCCCGAAAAATGCGATTTTGAATCTGAAAAAAGCAAGTTAATCACTCTCTCTCAAAAATATCAATTTGAACTGACACAAATTGAAATGCCAGCTCAATTACAACCGTTTACTAATGAAGATCCCAACAGACACTGGTTTGCTCTCACAACAACATCTGATAACCCATTTATATGGCTCAAGTTGGGTAACTGGAAAGAGACCATCCTCAAAAACTGCAATAATGAGCTGAATATTGAATCGCCAAGAATTGTTGATTTTTGCCTTTCACCTGAGTTTAAGTCAATCGATCTGAATTTACCGGATAAAACGAAGATCCAATCCCTGCTGGTATTCGGACCGGAAACAAGTTAATGAGCTATCCTTTGTTACCGGTTGTTATTATCTCTACTTCATTTAACAGGGTACGGTGAACCGGACATTTTTTGGATATTTCAATCAACCTCTCAACCTGTTCATCAGATAGGTCTCCCTTCACAACGACCTCTTTTTCAATCACATCTTTTTTTAATTTTTTGCCACCTTTTACACTCTCTTTTTCACTGTCAGTCCGATAATGTCTCATCTCAATATACGCGTCTTCCAATGGCCATTTTTTCCGCGCGGCATACATCTTCATCGTGATCACACTACAAGATCCTAAAGACATCAGCAGGTAGTCATACGGATCCGGTCCGAGGTCTTTTCCACCCGAATCAGTAGGTTCATCGGCGATTAATTCATGACGACCGGCATGCATTACTGTCCTGTATTTCTCTTCTCCCAAATGGATATGTACTATTCTTTTTGAATCACTCATGTCTCGATCTCTTTTTTTTTGAAATTTGCATTATTCAATAACCTGAATAGTATGAACTATTTTGCTCGAATGTTAGCTTTAGCTTTCGGGTAGCAGCTATCAGCTTTCAGCTTTCAGCCGTCAGCTTTCAGTCTCCAACCTCACTTCTCACCCCGACAGCAGCCGGCACCTCCGCTCTGCCCCCGCTTTTGCCTTCTGCCTTTTGCCTTCTCACTTTTCACGTCTCAC
>JBBDJK010000086.1:0-4172 GCA_040879905.1 Balneolaceae bacterium
ATTACTTATATCATTTTAAGATTGGCTCCGATATCAGCAAAATACATTGGTCCGACAGGCCTCAATGTGATGACTCGATTGATGGGCTTTATCGCTCTTGCAATTAGTGTACAATTCATTCTAAGTGGTATCTCACGTTATTATGGACTAACCGTTTAAAAACTGATTAATTATGGATGAACGACAAAAAATTCAACAACTCTTTAAGTTCGACGTTTGGTGTACAAGAAAAATGGCAGATGTAATCATTTCTAATGCTCCCTTTGATGGTCAGGAAACAACTATAGCTTATCTGTCTCATATTATCAATACCCAAAAAGTGTGGTTCAGCAGGTCCGTTGATTCGGCCGCTGACCGTGATCTGGATTTTTGGATGGTTTATGATCTCAAGGATATAAAATACAAAGCGAAAAAAGCCGGACAGAGATGGATCGATCTGGTAGGAGATCATGATGTCGACCTGGATAGAATTATTCACTACAAAAACTCAAAAGGTGCTGAATATTTCAATGCTCTCTGGCAAATTAGTAATCATCTGGTGATTCATGGCCAGCATCACAGAGCCCAAATCGCAATGATACTCAGGAAAGCAGGGATTGAACTGCCTAATATCGACTTTATCAATTATGCAAGAATGGATGAAGTACAAAAGATGTTGATCTGATTACAGTTAACGTTTTTTGAGATTGTGAACGTGGATTTATTATTTGTTTAGTTAAATCAATTTTAGCAAGTGTTTGGTTGATTTAACTTATTTAAGTGGCGAATCACACAGATGATTTTGTATACTAAGCGCTCACAATCCTTGAAAAAAACTTGACTGAAGGAGGAGATCATCTGGAAACATTAGAGCAGATCATTGTAACATTTGCAAACCATGCCTGGGGGACACCTCTTCTTGTACTTCTGGTTGGGGGCGGGATTTTCTTCCTGTTTTACAGCCGTTTTATACCTTATCGTAATTTCAGGCATGGAATTGAGGTATTGTCCGGTAAATATGAAGATCCAAGTGCACCGGGCGAAATCAATCATTTACAGGCTTTGTCGAGTACACTGGCAGCTACCGTTGGTATGGGGAATATCAGTGGAGTTGCCATAGCAATTGGCGTAGGTGGGCCGGGGGCTATTTTTTGGATGTGGATCACGGCGATTGTCGGGATGGCAACCAAGTTCTTTACCTGTACACTTTCGATCATGTATCGGGGCGAAGACAGTAATGGAGACATACAAGGGGGGCCGATGTATTTCATTGTAGAAGGTTTGGGAAAGAAGTGGAAGCCTCTTGCCATCTTTTTTAGTTTAGCCGGATTGATTGGATGTACACCCATGTTTCAGGCCAATCAACTTACACAGATTGTGAGAGACACACTCTTGGCTGAGAGGGGTCTGTTGGGTTACAATACCATGATTCTGGTAGACTCCGTCATCACAGAAACCGGTTTCAGGCTATCTGATATCATTATGGGGATTGTACTGGTATTGTTAGTATCACTCGTCATATTTGGGGGTATCAGAAGGATAGGGCATGTGGCTTCACGATTGGTTCCACTCATGGTACTGATTTACATCTTTACCGTTGTATATATCATTATCAATAATATCGTGGATGTGCCCTACTATTTTTGGTTAATTGTTTCGGATGCATTTACAGGTCAGGCCGCTGCCGGCGGAGCTCTCGGTGTAGTCATTTCAAACGGGATTCGGCGTGGCGCTTTTTCAAATGAAGCCGGAATTGGTACGGAAGCGATGGCTCATGGAGCGGCCAAAACCCGGGAACCGATAAGAGAAGGGTTGGTTGGAATGCTTGAACCCGCAATAGATACATTGCTGATCTGCTCCATGACTGCAATGGCACTCTTGATGACCGGAGTATGGACAAATACAGAAGTGGACGGTGTTACGATGACTGCCATCGCTTTTGAACAGGGTATTCCGGTAGTTGGGCCCTATCTACTGCTTATTTGTGTCTTTATCTTCAGTATTACGACGATGTTTACCTATTCATATTATGGGACAAAATGTCTCAACTTTCTTGGTGGAGCTCACAGAAAGCACTATTACAACTACTTCTATATTGCCTCTATATTTGTGGGATCCATAACATCTATTGATATGGTTATTAACCTGATTGACGGGATGTTTGCTTTGATGGCAATCCCTACGATGACTGCCACCCTATTGTTGGCACCCAAAGTCGTTGAAGCGAGTAAAGACTATTTTATGAGAAAGAAAAGAGGTGATTTTGATGATTTATGAAGAGATCAGTTTTACTAACAAGTTTTGTGCTTCTATTTTGCTCTCCTGATATTACTAAATCTTCTACATATTCCTTACCTTTATGTGCTAAAGAGAAAGTTGAGATACCCATTTAGGGGTATCGTGCTGAATTTTAAATAAACGATTAATAAAGAAACTGAATCATCATGGCAAAAGAATTTGATGTTTGCGTCATTGGAACCGGCCCCGGCGGATATGTAGCTGCAATCAGGGCATCACAACTGGGTTTAAAAACAGCGGTCGTTGAAAAGCGATTTCTCGGAGGGGTTTGTTTGAATATTGGATGTATACCAACCAAAGCACTGCTTCGATCTGCGGAAGTATTTGAGTCAATTTCACATGCATCCGATTACGGGATTGAAGTAAAAGAGTTTTCCGCAAACTTTGATGGTATGATCAAAAGAAGCCGAAAAGTTGCTGATAAAATGAGTAAGGGTGTTCAGTTTTTGATGAAAGCGAATAAAATTGACGTTCTTAACGGCACCGGTGTTTTTAAGAGTTCCAAAGAACTGGCTGTACATGATGAGAAAGGAAAGGAGGTTGAAACAGTTAAAGCAAAGCACTTTATCATTGCAACCGGCGCGCGTCCGCGTGAATTGCCAAGTTTGAAAATTGATGGCAAGATGATCATCGATTCAGAAAGAGCGATGCAACTGGAGAAACAACCCCAAAAAATGGTCATTGTCGGAGCCGGTGCGATTGGTGTTGAATTTGCCTATTTCTACAATGCCATTGGTACAGAGGTAACGCTGGTAGAATTGCAAAAAAATATTGTACCTGTAGAAGATGATGATATAGGAAAAGAGCTCGCAAAAATCTATAAGAAGAAAGGGATCAGAGTAATGACTGAGAGCTCTGTAGAGAAGGTTGAGAAGAAGGGTAAGGGAGTAAAAGTCACGATCAAGACCCATAAAGGGGATGAAGTTGTAGAAGCGGATGTCGTTCTTTCAGCTGTTGGGGTTACAGGTAATATTGAAAGTATAGGCCTCGATAAAGCGGGTGTTGAAACGGAGAAAGGGGCAATCAAAGTGGATAAAGAGTCATATAAGACGAGTGCAGAAGGTATTTATGCCATCGGTGATGTCATTGGGGCCCCCTGGCTGGCTCACAAAGCTTCTCATGAAGGCATTGTACTTGCGGAACTACTGGCAGGTGAAAAACCTCATCCGGTGAATTATAATAACATACCCGGTTGTACCTATTGTGAACCACAGATCGCTTCCGTAGGATATACTGAACAGCAAGCGAAAGATGAGGGATTGGATATCAAAGTTGGTAAATTTCCTTTCTCTGCAAGCGGTAAAGCGGCGGGATTAGGTCATGAAGAGGGTTTTGTGAAGGTAATTTTTGACGCTAAATATGGAGAGTGGCTTGGGTGTCATATCATCGGCTCGCACGTTACGGAGCTGATCGCTGAGGCTGTTGTGGCCAGAGAACTTGAGACGACCGGACATGAAATTATTAATGCGATTCATCCACATCCGACACTGAGCGAGGCTGTGATGGAGGCAGCTGCAGAAGCGTATGGTGAAGGGGTACATTTAGGTACAAAACCAAGCAAGAAGTAGTATTCAATTTCAATCGAATATGTGATCTGATTCAGAGCACCTGACATGTATGTCGGGTGCTCTATTTTTTATGTGGTTTTGGCAAGCTGAACCGCGAACAACTCAAACCTGTCCAATCCCAAAAAAAACCTTGATTAGACTGATTTTTCATGAAAATGAGTTGTTTTTTTTTGGGAAAAATGAATTTTTTTTCCAAAATATCGATGTTTAAATAAGTTAAAAGGCGATTTACTTGGAAGCGCTACCAATTCCCAATCATTTAGATAATAATCAGGGATTCCCTCACAAAAAATACACATTCATTGGCTAAGTTTAATAATAGATAAT
>JBBDJK010000087.1:0-4125 GCA_040879905.1 Balneolaceae bacterium
ATATAATTATTGTAAAATATGCATGTTCGTCAAATATTTTTCCTTGATATCCATAATCTTCTAATCAATCACACCATGCCAAAAATCACTCCTCCTTTTTATCCGATCATCTATATCCGCGGATATGCAATGACACAGTCAGCCATCGAAGAGACGGTAGCCACACCCTACATGGGTTTCAACCTGGGTTCCACAAAAATACGACAGGAGTGGGATGGCGAAGTGAAACGCCACATATTTGAATCACCGCTCATCCGGTTAATGAAAGATTACGGGTATGTGGACAATTACACTGAAGGAAGCGAATCAGAAAATGAGATACCCGCGAAAAGTGTTGTCATTCACCGTTATTACGAACAAGCTGATCATGATATCGGTACGGGTGACGGTACTCCTACTATCGAAGAAGCTGCTCAAAAATTGAATGATCTTATACTAAATGTAAGAGAGCAGGTATGTGGGGCGGACATTGAGGCAAAACCGGCATTCAAAGTCTACCTGGTGGCTCACTCTATGGGTGGATTGATTGCAAGATGTTTGCTGCAAAATGACGAAATAGGTACAACTGAAGCTAAAAATCTGGTAGATAAAGTGTTTACGTACGGTACACCACATAATGGTATTGAGATGAGAGGAGCCAATGTACCACGATTTCTGGGAATATGGGATATCAAAAATTTTAACCGGAAAAGGATAGCTGAGTTCCTGAACCTGCCGTCACACAATCAAGTAAACACATTAAATGGTAAATTTCGGGAGTCACGTTTTTTCTGCCTGGTAGGTACCAACCATAAGGACTACAATTTGTCACGAATTGCCGTGGGGCCGATGAGTGACGGACTCGTAAAAATAGAGAACGCAAGTATTCAAAAAGCCCCACGCGTCTACACTCATCACAGCCACAGTGGCCACTATGGTATGGTAAATTCCGAAGAGGGATATCAAAATCTGACCCGTTTTCTGTTTGGTAATATCATGGCAAAAGGTGTGCTTCATGTTGATCACCTGCCTCTGCCACCCTCTGTAAGGAAAGCTAAAGAGGAAGGTAAGAAAATAAGGGCTTCCTACTTCTTCGAGTCGACCGTAACGCCACGTGCATCCCGTTTCAAACTGAGTGAGCGCCGGACGGAGACGCACTCTGCTGTTTTTCGTAAATTCGACGAAATGTTCCCGGATAATGAAAAAAACGTACGTATGCCTATCCTTTTTTCTGTGTTTCTGGATACAAACAAGATTTCATCAGGCCGTACGATTGTGTTTACCATCGATATCACTGTAAAAACAACCGAATATCGAATTGACGGTAATATTTTTACACGTAAGCGTATTCCCGAAGAGAATATCTTTCGCGATAATATCACCGTCCGTGCTACGCCGGTGGAACCGGGCAACCTCAAATCCTGGAATATTCGCTACAATCTATCTGATGAAGAGTGGGGAGAAAACCGCGGACACGAAGCCGATGTTAAAAACGGCAATGTTTACATTCCATTAAAATCGAAAAAAGGGTTTGCCGGAAAACTTAAGATTGAAATGAAAGAGGTACAGCCCACTTAATAGTTCTCTTTCACTCTAAAAACTGTGGCACGATTCGGTGACTTGTACCCTGTTCGAATGCATACGCTATTTCCAACAGAACCGGCTCACTCCAGGCTGTCCCGAAGATGGATAATCCAACCGGTAAACCGTCGATATTCCCCATCGGCAGTGTGATGATCGGATAACCGGCCCTTGCTGATGGGGAACTGGACGATAGCTTAAAGTTATCCCCAAGAACAGGATCTGTTTTCCACGCCGGTGAGCCTGTCGGAGAGATAATCGCGTCCAGGTCATGTTCTTCCATCACCCGGTCAATTCCCCTCTCCCGGCTTTGATAGAGCATATTTTGAAGCGCTTTTTGATACTCTTCGGAATCCAAACCGCCCTTCTCTGCCGACATCAAGATCAGATCTCTGTTGAACCGTTCCGTTTCTGTTGGATCTTCACGGGTCAGCTCTGCAAGATGCTCCAGACTTTGAACGGGTGCGTCTTCTCCCAATGATGCAAAATAGTTGTCTAAGCCATCTTTAAATTCATACTGTAGCACCTGGAAAGCATCTCCTCCCACATTCTCTTCTGCAATCTGATCAATTCTGATGACCTCTGCTCCCATCGATTCAAAATATCGTACGGTTTCTGCCATCAGAGTATCTACCCTGAAATGATTTCCCAATGGCGCTGTATAGAAACCCAATCGTTTGCCTTGAATCCCATCTTCATTCAGAAACTGAGTATAATCATCCACGATATGACCTTCAGCTTCAACACTCAGACCATCCCGATCATCAACGGCTGCTAATGCACCCAACAAAATGGCGGCATCCCGAACGGTTCGGGTCATGGGTCCTGCGCTATCTGTCGTATATGATATGGGAATAATTCCTGTCCGGCTCCACAATCCGACTGTTGGCTTAAATCCGACGATACCGTTTGCATTTGATGGGCAAACAATCGAACCATTTGTTTCCGTACCAATTGTCAGAGTGGCCATATTGGCTGATGCCGCCACCCCGGAACCCGCGCTTGAGCCACATGGATTACGGCTTAATTCATACGGATTTTTTACCTGTCCGCCCAATCCGCTCCAGCCACTGGAAGAAAAACTACTATGAAAATTTGCCCATTCACTCAAATTGGTTTTACCCAATATAATCGCGCCCTGTTCCCGAAGTTTTTGAACGATAAAAGCATCTTCAGGCGGAACCGAACCCTCCATAAACCGGGAGCCCGCCGTTGTCGGCATATCCGTGGTATTGATATTATCTTTTAAGACAATCGGAATACCGTGCAATACCCCACGAATGGTACCCTCTTGTAACTCCTGATCCAGATCAGAGGCAATCTGCATTGCATCCGGATTAATTGAGCGGATTGAGTTGAGCGTAGGTCCATTTTGATCCATCGATTCAATCCTCTCTAAATAGGCCGAAACCACTTCTTGAATCGTAAAATCACCATTTTCATAACCGGATTTGAGTTCATCCACGGTAATCTCTTCAAGTCCGAGTCGTTCATAATCAGTTTGTCGCTCAACCGGTTCACAAGAGATGAATAATATGGATATCAACAGTAGTATGGTGGGGATCGGGAGTGATTTCATTTGATAAGTCCTCAAAGGGTTGGATCAATTTTTTAATGTTTATATGTACTTCTATCGTAGAGATGAATATAATTAAATGATCCTTTTAAATCATATAGGCAATCTGACTCCAATTGGCTCATCTATTCAGTATCAATTTATTCTATGATATTCCTGACAAAATTGGGCAATGCAAATGATGCACGGTGAATGTCCGGATTATAATACTTAAGAGTGGAGAGCAATTCACCGGATGATTTTATTCGGGTGATTACGTCATCATTCAGTGGCGAATTTATCATAGATGCTAATCCCATCGACCACATGCCCGCCGGATAGAGAGGAATAAAACTTAAATACATCCCGGCAACCGGAAAAAGTTCATCTAATGACGTAAATACTTTTTTCATACTTGGGTAATAAGATTCAACCCAAGGACTCTCAGTCTGTGTCGATAACACCCCATTTTCCGTAAGTGCATTTTTACAGTATGCATAAAAATCTTTTTCAAATAAGCCTTCAGCCGGACCCACCGGATCGGACCCGTCAATAATAATCACATCATAAGGTTTATTGACATTTTTGATGAATGCAATACCATCCTCATAGAGTACATTCAGTTTGGGGTTCTCAAAATCACCCACACCCGGAAAGTGACGTTTTGATGCATCAACTACCGTTTTATCTATCTCAACCATATCAACTTGAACAACTCCCGGATGTTTTAAAACCTCACGTGCCGTACCACCATCCCCCCCTCCGATGATTAACACTCTCTTAGGATCGGGATGTGTAAACATGGGAACGTGACTCAGCATTTCGTGATAGACAAACTCATCCTTTTCACTTAACATAACCATCCCATCGATCGTCATCAGATTGCCCCACGTATCCGTTTCATAAACCTCAACCGTTTGATACTCCGATTGCTCAGAAAAAAGAAGCTTCTTCAATCCAACCGTCAAACCGGTCATCCCGTTGTAATATTCAATATAAGATAAAGGCAT
>JBBDJK010000088.1:0-2703 GCA_040879905.1 Balneolaceae bacterium
CCAATGTATCCGGTTCGTTTCAATAAACCCGGATGGTTCGGTGCATTTTCCATGTAGTGAATTAAGTTGGCATTTATAATAAGCTCACCATTAAGTGTCACCTGAATTTTCGGGCCTTCTGCACGCACTTTCATCGACTGCCACTCACCGGCGGGTTTGGTCACTCTTTTTGAGGCAGCCTGTTCAAAGTAGATACTGCCGGTATATTGCCAAGGTTGCAAATCAGCATAGCGTTCGGCATAATCGTCTAATATTTGGATTTCTAATCCTTCATTTGCCGGATTTCCTTCATGGGGTGCCCTAAGAAACAGGCCGCTGTTGCCGCCTTCGGGCACCCGGTATTCGAGTTCAATGATAAAATCATCATATTGGCTGACCGTCGAGATCCAGCCACTGCCGGCACCATCGGTATAGAGAACTCCATCTTCTACTCCCCATGCATCCTGATGGCCAATGACTTGCCAACCATCCAGGTTTTCGCCATTAAACAGAGAACCAAACAGCGGCTCACTTTCTACTTCATCTTCCTTTTCATCTTTTTGATCGTCCACTCTTGTCAGGATCTCATTTTTTACGTTTCCCCTGATCTCTTCATTCAAAACTGCAAGTATTCCGTTGGGTATATTTAACTGTTCAGAATCTTCAGAATAGTGCGGTTCTAAAATATCAGTTAGGATGCGAATAGAAGCTTCCCGAATGTCTTCATTTTCATGATCAAAATAGTGAGTGAGCGTTTGCAAGGCTAATAGTTCACTGCTTTCAGCAACATGATCGAGTAATGCAATTTTGTAATGAATCTCCTCAATAGTTGATAAGAGGCCATGAATGAGCTGCTCTTTCTCTGAAAAACTACGATCAGAACGATTGACGAGTTGTGCAAAATTTGTAATCAATGCCAATTGGCCGTCGCCGGAGGTTTGTGATATTGCCAGGTTAAACAGGGGAATGATATCTGTACTATCCAACCGGCTCATCACCTCCACAGAAGCGGAGCGTACCAGCGCGCTGGAATGGTGTAGGGATGATTCCAGCAATTCGACATGATCCATTCCATCAATGTAAGGTACCGTGCCTGTTAAACGTGCTTTTTGCAGGATGGAACCGTTGTTGTAATAGTTCTGAAAACGTTGATTCCGGCTGGTTTCCGTCACAGACCGGTTCAGAACTGAAGCCAGGGCAACCCGAACAGATTGCAGTTCATCGTCTGAAATGTCATCATCGAATCGTTCTACAAGCAGGTCCGCATCTGTCTCATCTCCTGTTTCTCCCAGATAATCAGATACGGCAATTCTAACCGCTTCATCCTCACTGTTCCACTCATTCAACACAGTTCTCTTCTGATCTTTCGCCCGGTACGTTGCTAACAATCCGATTAAGGCCGGCTTTGTTTTGTTAGAAACCCCGGGTATTGAATTTGCCGCAACAGGCACCACTGCGTTCGGTTCCAATTGAAGCAACAGATTTTCTATTTGTTGAATTTCCTGATCTGATTCGGCTTTATTCAAAACTTCAACAGCAAGTTCGGGATCAACTTCACCCTGGATTTGGTACAAAGCATGCAGAGCGGCCTTTCTGATCTCGCTGCTTGAATTATCTGTCAGCCCATTCAACCCTGAAACTGCAGAACGATCTCCGCGAATCCCTAATGTTTCAATAAAGTAGATTTTATTAGCGTCAGCCGCAGACTCCATTCCTTCTGCTAATCGATCTGTTACTCTCTTTCCTTCTATCTCATTTAACAGTCTCAATGCAGTTTTTGCAATAATTTGTTCTGAATTTTGTGCAATATTTATGAGCTCATCCAATATGCCATTACCATGAACCTTAAAGCGGATTTGAAGGGCACTGCTTTTGATGTGGCCCGGATAGTCTCCATTCAAAAAATATGCTGCTATACCATCACTTTCGGAAGCATACCCTGAATCCAGAAGAGCATCCGCATAGTGCAAATAGTATGAGCTAATTTCGGACTGCCTGAATCCACTGTACTTATCTATTGCCTGCTCAAAGAGTGATGATGCTCCGGGTTGCCCAATATTGGATAGTGCAAAAAGTGACATTCGGGCCAATGGCCAACGGTCTGATCCGGCAACATTTTGAATCATTTCAACAGACTGTCTGTCTTTAAGCTCTCCAAGAGCTTTTATCATCGCAATCTGTTGTTGCCCTTCCGATGCAGATAATGATTGCCTTATACTATTGGCAGCCACAGGCGATTCAATAATCAATAGAACACGCAGTGCATCATGATACAGCCTGTCATGCGTTAAAAACCTTTCTAAAACCGGCACAGATCTGTCGCTTGCCGTAAGCCTGAGCTGCTCCATTAAAAAAGATGTTACTTCATGGGAGTGATCCTTTTGGATTTCAGTCAGCAAGGCGGATTCAAATGCTCTTTTTTCAGATGCTGCTCCGGGCCTGGCCACATAATTAGCCAGGCTGCTCAGAGCATACCGGGCCTGAAGATCACTTCCTATGGACGGATCAATCAGCATTTCTGAAAGTGCACTGACAGCATCACCACCAAGATCCACAAGTTGTTCATTTACCCAAACTTCTTCCTGGCCATGATTAGCCGGCATATTTATAATGAGTCTCACTACCTCTTGCTGTACATTATTCGCTGCATACGATTCAGGCTCTTGCTGAGTAACCTCAGCCGGTTTGCAAGAGGCAACTATTAGTGATAAGACAATTGCAACT
>JBBDJK010000088.1:2803-4092 GCA_040879905.1 Balneolaceae bacterium
GGAGAACGCATGGGTTGATGGATCAAGCGGTTTGCTGCTTCATCATTCACTATTGTCTCCGTTTTGGGGTCAAACTCCAGCGGCCGCCCAAGCCGTACTGCAATAATTCCAAGATTTACAAGATTGCATGACTTATGGCCATTTTTCTCGTTCAGGGCAAACGTTTTTCGCTTTTTCACAGCTTCGCTAAAATCAGTCACCTGACTGGCAGGTTCCGGCAGGGAGTCTGCCAACTGCCTGATATTTGGAATATCAGATCGAAACCCCCGGTACAGTTTTCCTTTGGGGCCTTCGATAAAAGCAGCGTCTGTATCCCGGTTTTCGCCATCTAAGACAATTTTACATCCATCTTCGTAGGTAAACTCAATTCTGCGCCAGGATGATGCTGCATCAGGATGTTGCTGGGGAGCATCCACATCGACGTAAATCGGATTCGTGTCGTCTTTATCCAATAAATATTGCACAGGGTCTATATAATGCTGCCCCATATCTCCCAGTCCGCCGCCGTCGTAATCCCAGTATCCCCGAAAGTTACTATGAACCCGATGCTGATGATATGGTTTATAAGGTGCGGGCCCCAGCCACATATTATAATTAAGTGATTCCGGTATCCATTGAGGTGTCAGATCGGTTCTGCCTCTCCAATCGAATTTCCAGTTAAACCCTGTCGTTTCGCTTAAAGTTACTTTCAGTGGCCAGCCGAAAACGTCATTCTCAACCAGTTTCTTAATCGGATTTACAGTGGTTCCCATACCATAGAAAAACCCTCTGAACCGAAACCATGTATTTAAGCGAAAGATAGTTCCATTTCTTTCAACAGCTTTCACGACCTCTTGTCCCTCACCGATGGTACGGGTCATGGGTTTCTCACACCAGATATCTTTACCGGCATTGGCCGCATCCACTGCCATTTTACCATGCCAGTGGGGAGGCGTTACAATATGGACGATATCCACATCATCCTGTTCAAGTACTTCCCGGTAATCACTGTATCCTCGCACTCCATTGGGAGTTATTGACAGTGCCCGGTTCAGGTGGTTTTGATCCACATCACACACAGCGATTAACCTCGACCCCGGATAGTTCAAATGTCCCCTTCCCATTGATCCAACACCGATCACTGCCTTTGTCAACTGATCACTTGGGGCTGTAAATCCATTGCCGCCGAGAACATGACGGGGAACGATTGTGAGTCCTATAGCTGCAGTTAGAGATTTACCCAAAAAATCTTTCCGGGTAATTCCTTTTTTCCTTGGACTTTTGTTCGAGTTGTTCATTTTCTAAAATTT
>JBBDJK010000089.1:0-4022 GCA_040879905.1 Balneolaceae bacterium
AAAAAGCGCTGATCAGAAACTGTTCAGCGCTTTTATAAGATTAACTTCAGATGGATCTATTTTTTAAACCCTCTGATTACACTTTAGGTCCGGCGTTATTAATCGCGTCACTACTCTCTTCTTTATACTTCTCGAAGTTTTTACTGAAGAGTCCGCCCAGCTTTTTCGCTTGTGCATCATAAGCTGCAGGATCACCCCAGGACTTACGTGGGATCAGTATATCAGATGGGACACCCGGACAGGCAGTGGGTATTTCAAAACCAAATACATCATCTTTTTCCGTTTGAGCATCAATCAGCTTACCATCCAGTACAGAATTCACAATGGCTCGTGTACTTTTCAGGTCGATCCGTTTTCCTGTTCCATAGGCTCCACCAATCAACCCGGTGTTAATTAACCATGCATTGGATCCATGTTTTCGCATTTTTTCAGCAAGCATTTCTGCATATCTGCTTGGAGGCCATACGAGGAAAGCAGCTCCAAAACAGGCTGAAAATGTTGCTTTTGGTTCTGTTACCCCCACCTCTGTTCCTGCTACTTTTGCCGTATAACCACTGATGAAGTGGTACATGGCTTGTTCCGGTGTCAGTTTACTAACCGGAGGCAGTACACCAAACGCATCATAAGTCAAAAAGATGATGTTATTCGGATGCCCCGCTTCACATGGAATCTTCGCATTTGGAATGTGCTCAATCGGATATGCAGCACGAGTATTCTGAGTGATACTTACATCATCGTAATCCACTTTTCTGGTAACCGGATCGTAAACGACATTTTCGAGTACGGTACCATATTTAATGGCACTATAGATTTCAGGCTCTTGTTCTTCAGTGAGTCCGATAGCCTTTGCATAACATCCTCCTTCGATGTTAAACACACCGTCGTCGCTCCAGCAGTGTTCATCATCGCCGATCAGCTTCCGGTTCACATCTGCAGACAAGGTTGTTTTCCCGGTACCTGAAAGGCCGAAGAAAAGGGCTACATCCTCATCATCACCTTCATTTGCAGAACAGTGCATAGAAAGAACATCCCTTTTAGGCATCAGGTAATGCATAACTGTGAAAATTCCTTTTTTCATTTCACCGGCATACTCTGTGCCAAGAATCACCATTGTGTTGGTTTTGAAATTGACATCCACACTGGCGTCAGAAGTCATACCTTCCGTAAACATGTTTGCAGGAAATTTTCCGGCATTAAAAAGGACAAAATCGGGCTCTCCAAATTCTTTCAGCTCTTCCTGAGTTGGCCGGATCAACATATTCTGCATAAAAAGCCCATGATACGGCCGTTCTGCAATGATACGCACTTTAAGGCGATATTTCGGGTCCCATCCTGCGTAACCGTCAATAACGTAGAGCCTTTCACACGTATTGAGATAATCTACAGCTCGCTGATGATTGATTTTATAAGTGTGTTCATCCAGTGGAATATTGATATCACCCCACCAAATTTTCTCATTCATTCCCTCTGTTTTGACAACACGTTTGTCGGCAGGACTCCTTCCGGTTCGTTTTCCGGATCGCACAACCAATGCTCCATTGTTTGTTATTACAGATCCGGGATCATATTTGATAGCGTCTTCGTAGAACTTTCCGGGTGAAGGATTTCGTATAATATTTGCCACGTTTATTTCGTGGCTTGACAAATTAAATCTTGATTCATTCATACAGATTTATTCTTTTTTTTAATCATTAATAAACGTATTAAATATAATAAAATTAATGCAAATTTTCGATATTTTTAGGTGCTTTAAAACACTTTTAATCACTAAACAATTGGATCTGAAGGGTATAATAATTAAATGTAGAAATGAATGATTTACCCTTCTGGATATAAATTAAAAAATGAGTTTATGGCCACTCAGATCTCTTCGATTTCAAACAGATCCGGAATCCTTATAGTCCATCCAAACCGATCCGTGAGTCTGACCCGCAGCGCATCTGCTGAGATGGGTTCACCATGAATGAGAAATGTTTGTTCAGGCGGGTCCTGTAAATCTGAAACCCAATCAAGCAGTTCCTGTTGATCTGCATGGCCTGACAACCCTTCCAGCATTTCGATTCTTGCTTTAACCGGATAGTATTTCCCAAAGAACTTCAGCTCCGAAGCCCCTTCAAGCAGTGCCCGTCCACGCGTACCCTCAGCCTGATAACCGGCCAGCAAGATAGTGGTTTCGGGTTTAGAGAGGTAGATTTTGAGATAGGAAAGAACACGGCCACCGGTGACCATACCGCTGCCTGCAATCACAATTTTAGGCTGTGGGTCATCGATGATCTCCCAGGTTTCGCTATAGGACTGAACCTCGCGCACACGACGGCTCAACTGTTTGAATTCATTTGCTGAGAGATTGTGCCATTCATGATATTTATGAAAAAGATCAGAAACATTCGAACCCATTGGAGTATCCAGAATGATGGGCAGCCCGGACGGCAGTTTTTTATTCAGGTGAAGCTGCCACAGATGGTACATCAGGAGCTGAGCCCGTTCCACTGCAAAACTGGGAATGATAAGTGTGCCGCCTTTTTGAACCGTTTCGTTGATCACACGGCTCAACTTTTCCTGAATATCGTTCTCGGAATGGAGGCGGTTGCCGTACGTACTTTCAATCAGCAAAATGTCGGCCTTTTTCGGTTTTTTTGGTTCACGAAGGAGAGGATCGTTTTTACGGCCGATATCACCTGAGAAAACCAGCCGTTTTCCATTGGTTTCAATTTCAATAAATGTGGCGCCCAGGATATGCCCTGCATACTGAAAACGTACCTTCAAGCCATCCATCGGTTCGATCCATGTTCCTTCCGGCTGAGGCTCAAATCTGGAAATCGTTTTTTCCACATCTTCCGTGTCATAAAGAGGAAGTGCCGGTTTGTGTTTGGTATAGCCTTCCCGATTGGCCCGTTCAGCATCCTCTTCCTGGATTTTGGCGCTGTCCCGAAGGATGATATCGGCAATGTCGAGTGTGGGAGCAGTAGCCAGGATTTTTCCATTGAATCCCATACTGACCAGTCTCGGTAAAAATCCGGTATGATCCAGGTGTCCATGAGTGAGCAGTACGATATCAATATCAGATGCTAAAACCGGCAGTTGTTGCCAGTTCAGTTCACGAAGTTTTTTAACCCCCTGAAACATACCGCAATCGATCAGTATCTTTTTGTCAGGAAGTTCCAGAAGGAATTTGGATCCTGTAACCGTACCGGCTGCACCCAGAAAATGTATTTTAGGTTTCTTACTCATAGATTGTTTGAATTGGAATTACAAATGGCTGCTACCTCTTTAAGGACTCTCCCCGCTTTGCGATTGTCCATTCCGATTTTGCTCAGATGATCCGGATTTTCATTCAGTTGTGTGCAGAAGATCACATCCCTTTCCAGTAGCATCTCTTTCTCCTTTTTGTTGATGGAAGAGAGGGATGTAACCGGATGCAATCCGACTCGTGTGATCAGGTCTTTGAGACCATTTTTTAAAGGGTAATCCCAGCTCAACAATTTGAGCCCGACGCACTCCCCATACTGCTCTGCATCTTGTGTAAAGCGAGTATTGGTGACGATCCAGCCTTTGTGCACCTTATTCTCATGTCCGGGCTGGCTCATCCAGTTTTTCTTCAGATCCAAAAAACGGGACTGGATGTAGAGCGGTACTTTAACATTACAGATATTTTCCTTCCGGTTGTGAAATTTACACTCGACCATGAAGTACTCATTCCCTTTGGAAGCAAGCACATCGACTTCATGAGAGACGCACTCTCCTTTCACAATCACCCCCACCTCAGTTTGATATCCCATCCGGTTCAGCAGTTCACCGACAAACTTTTCGAATGGATAACCGGTAGGGCCCAGTTCCAGGATGGCTTCCTTCAGTTTATAGCGTCCGGCCGATTTTTGTGAGGCACTCTTCAATTGCCGGAAAGCTTCTCTGTAAATTTTTTGGGTAGCAATGCCTTCGTAGAGCATTTTGTCAATGGATTGGGAAATCTCATTGATGAGCTCTTTTTGTGCACCCGCACTGGCTAAAGAATTGCGCAGTTT